>CAYHTI010000082.1:0-4320 GCA_964359515.1 uncultured Gammaproteobacteria bacterium
CGCTATCTTTTTTTTCTTCTTCTTCGCTCATAGATTAATCACGCAATGAAATATCGTATTGAATTCCCTCGAGACGCTTTAGATTACGCTTGGCGTCATCGTACTTTTGGCGCAGATGACTGACTAAATCAAACTGGATCAGGGCGCCAATCACCTCTTCCACAATTTCCGTATAGCGCTTTACGGTTTCATAATCCTTGTCCGTAGCGCGCAATACAGCTTGGCGGGTCAGTTCACCAGTCATGTCTGATAAGGCGCCGATGTATTGGTCTACGCCTACGTTCAGGTTCTTAATGGCCGCAATGGGTTGGCCCAAAACCGCCTGGTAGAACAATTCAGCTTCCAAGTACTCTTCTACCGAGGCTAAGTAAGCGCCCTGCTGCGCGAGCTCCGGGTTGCTCTTTAATGTCGTCTTTTGCAGCTGAACAAATGTTTTGTTCACAATATCTAAAGTCTTGCGAGCCACACCCGTATCTTGGCGATGGATCGAAAAAATCGCTTGTTTGGCCTGGCGTAAGGCATCATTTGCTACGGCAATAAGCTTATGTCGCTCCTGCTGTCGGTCTTGGTACTCCTTTAACAAAGCCTTTTGAAACGATTTATTCAACATAGTGGCAGGATTAAGCGTTCTGTTTATCTAACAATTGTTTAGCAAAGGAAATCATTCCGAGGTTACGGTTATAGTCATTGCGCAGCGGTGCCACCATGGCCAGTATCCCCTCGCGGTCTTTTTCTACCAAACAGCGGTTTACAAATAGGGCGCAAGCCGGTGAGAGCGGGTTGTTTTCGCCAATTAAGACCGAGGTTTCGGTTGAGGCGCTGCGGTATAACGACTCCAGGGCCTCGCCCAAGACATCGAGCACGCGTGAAATGCTGACCACGGTCTGTTGGTTATTAAATTCCGGCTGGGAAAAGAGCTCAGAAATGCCTGTGTAATAAAACGAGTCTTTCCCAAGTGCGATCATGACGGCCGCCTGGGCCAGCTCAGCCAGCTCCTTCGCAATGGCTTTAGCCTGATGATCGGCGTTTAAACAACCCTTCAGGCGCTTACTGACCGCTTCTGCCGGCTCTTTGGACGACAGATAGCGCTCTACGTAAAACCGATACCCTTGCAGCGTGGGAATGCGCCCAGCCGATGTATGCGGCTGCTCAACATAACCAGCCTTTTCCAACTCAGCTAATTCATTGCGAACCGTGGCCGAGCTAACGCGCAGGCGCTTAGCCAGCAATGCCGAAGAAACAGGCTCAGCCTGGCTAATGAACTTCTCCAACAGCTCTTTGAGCAATGTTTCTTGTCTGGCGGTCATATTAGCAGTCATATATAAAGACTGCTAATGGCATTATAAAAAGGTATTGCCCCACTGTCAAGACATAAAGCTGGGCCGGAAACCTGATGGTCTCCGGCCCAGATCGCTCTGCTCGCGCCCTGTTCCCTAGGCGCTCACACGCTGCGGGCGCTTAGAGGACTTCTTGTCCTTCTTACGCGACTCACGCTTCTTGCGGCGCATCGCCACCGCTTGCCTAATCGAGGCGTTCTTGGCCTCGACGGCCTTCCTAACGATGTCGACATCGAAGCCCATCTCGTTGGCGTTGGCGATGATGGAGCGAGCGCCGTCGACCGCGAGGGTGACGGTGTCTTGGTCGAAGATCGCGTCGTTGCCCTTAGGCGCCAAGGACTTGCCGTACGAGAGGCATGCGACTGGGACCGCCCCAGGAACGTCGCCCGCCTCATTGCTGAAGACCTGCTGCTTGGTGGCCATGCAGAAGAAGACACCCGTCTCTTCATTGCAGTAAACACCGTGGCAGTCTGGAATTGTGTACATGCTGCTATTCCCCTTGAAGTCGCGGTTTTTTCGACTTCCATGAAGAATGCTATGAATCGCCGATTCTGTCAATTGCTTGATGTATAAGCGGCTTGGCTGTAGGTTTCAATCAAACCAAAGAGGTGCAACATGGACGTTCGCGTACGGACTGAACCCCGGGGCGAGCGTTGCCCCATCTGTCATGATGAAGACATGAGCGACAAGCCTATCATCCGCTGCGGAGCTTGCGGCACGGTTACTCACGCCGAATGCCGATCCGCCCATGGCAGTTGCCCGACCTTGGGATGCGCCAGCTCGGTTCAACCAAAAGCGACGAATCTAAAAAATGGGCCAGAGCTGAGAGTCCCGCAGCTAAAATGGACAGAAGGTCCACCAGGCTGCTTCTCAGCACCGGCGCCAATCATCGAGCTCACGGAGGCCGAAAAATTGCAGGCCGACGAGGTGCAGGCCCGGATAGACAGCGAGTTCACCTTCCGCCGTCAGTTGCCACTCCTTGGGGCAATACTCGCTGTGACAGCCGCTGGCATTTTTGCTGTCTGGATTATCGTGATCAGCATCATTCCATTCTTTAAAGGGCGTTACCTTGCTGGCAGCGCGAGCGTGCTCATTGCCGTACTAGCCTTTTTTGCCATTCAGTCAGCGCTTAAGAAAACGCGCACCACAAAGAACGATTAGGGGGAAGATGAAATTACGACCAGCAGCACGGCCGCGACCCCAACCGGGTCCGGCCCTCTTTATTTTTTGGAAAGTTTTAAAACCTGTTCAAACTCCTCTTTTGTAACCTTTTGCACGGACAGCCGCGAATGGGTCACCAGCTGCATGGACTTCAGATCTGGCCTAGCTTTGACTTCGGCTAGCGTCACCGGATTTTTAAATAGTTCTACAAAGGCGACCTCCACGGCAGACCAATCGCCGTCGCTTGCCGTTGTATCTGGGTAGGCGGTTTTAACCACCCTTGCGAGCCCAACCACGGCCTTGTCTTTACCGCTATGGTAAAACAGGCACTTATCCCCTTTTCCCATCAGACGAAGGTTATTGCGCGCCTGAAAATTTCGCACGCCGGTCCAGGAAGTCGTTTTGTCGCGCTCGAGGTTACGAATCGAGTACGTCTCAGGCTCCGATTTTAATAGCCAATAATTCATAGAAAGCATTATACACCAAAATAATGTTCATATTTATTGACAGAAAAAGTGTCGCGGCATTGACACAATGAAATATATTCCTTATCTTTACCTAAATTCCTATGGTTTATCTATAGGAAGCTCGCCTCACGGCGAGCAGGAGTCACCATTGGGGGGGTTCTCGTGGAGGGCCGCGTGGCCGTCGATTCCCTGTTGTCTCTGGGGGCCAATTACACCGAGGACCATTCGAAGGGAGTAGTCGTGAACAAGGAGGCCGAAACCGAACAACAGCACAACGATCAGCAGTTCTGCATTGTCGACATGAAGCTCGAGGTGATGGACGGACGTGCGGGCGTGCAGCTCCCACTCCTCGCCATCGCCAGACCGCCGTTCAACGTGATGCTTCTCGTCGACACGACCCCGTGCAGCGGCAGGGGCGAATGCGATGGCGACAACGAGTCGCAAGTCATCGATGACTTGCCGCTCCGCGTCGTACGCGCCATGCACGCACAGGACGGCATGCGTCTACTCGAAGCGCGGGATCGGTTCAACCCCAGGACGACCTGCGTCATCCGCTACGATCCGCATCACAACAAGGGCCACCTGTCCTTCGTGGGCCGCCCCTAGCCCGCCGTTCGCGCACCCGCGTGAACAGAAGAGCGCAACCCGCTCGCTGTTCGTTCGGGTGCGCTCTTCTTTTTGGCCTGGATACTGTTTTTTTGACTCACGCCATTAATACGATTTCACCTCCAAATAATTCCAGCCTTGCTTGAAAATGCGGTGCCAGACAGATACAATGAAGCCATAAGTGCTGACCATGACCTATGAGCCCATTTTCCAAAGACGAGTTGGTAACACTATTAACGAATGCAGGATTTATCGCCTACGAATACAATATATCGGACAAGGTTGTCCGTGGCGTTGGCGCTTTTGAGAAAGTGTGCGGCTACAACGAGGCAGAATTCAACAATTCAGACATCCATTGGTGGACAGATCATATGCACCCCGAAGAACTAGCCGCCAACCAGGCAGTGCAAATTAAAATCCTCGCGAAAGGCGGCTTCTATCGCGGCGAATACCGCATCAGATCCAAAAGTGGAGAGTATGTGCTTATACGCGATGAGGGCTTTGCGTCGGGCAAAGATGAAAACTCTAAATTATCAGCACGAATGGCCGGACTTATCAGCCGCGTACATCCGAATGAGAACCTCGTTCCCCCGGAAACAGTATGAGCGAACAGGACGAAAAACGGCTCAGTCTATTAACTGATCGCGTGTTGGATATTGCCTCAATAAAAACTGGTAAGCATCCAAGGCTCAAGCCAACGCAAGACAGCATTGATCGCTTGAATGAGGCTGTGAATATTTTGCAGGAAA
>CAYHTI010000083.1:0-4250 GCA_964359515.1 uncultured Gammaproteobacteria bacterium
CAACTCAGCGGCAACCTGCGTCAAACAGGATTCGTCGATAAGGCGAAGGTCTTTAGGACTTTGGATGCGGGTCAATAATTCCTGGCTCATAGCAGATACAGCATCGATAATTCTGAAAGCAGCTCTACCGGAGCTCGGTCGTCAGTAAAAATAGAATTTCTGTCGTCAAAGGCAATTTGCTTGTAAGAAAATTTCTCGCCAAGGTCTGGCGCGATTCGATTCAAACTTTTGTAAACCGTCGCTGCTTCTAGCGGCCTGCTGCTTGCGATAAGCAAGGCGTTATAGGAGTTATCGGAGCTCAGCTGATAAACATACGGGAAAACTGAGGCCGTCGTGTTGGCCAAACGACGGAACATGGGCGACTGTTCCACGCCTAGGGCTACGTTTAAAACGAGAATCCCGTCATCCGCGAGTTTTTTTGACGCTAGCGAGAAAAACTCCGTCGTCGTTAAGTGAAACGGAATTTGGAATTCATTGCTATAAGCATCAACGGCAATGATGTCATATTCCTGTTCGCTTCGCGCAAGAAATCGCCGACCATCATCGACGGCTACGTTGATGCCAAAATCATCTTCGCTAAAAAACCTTCGCGATGCTGCCAATACGCGCTTGTCTATTTCAACACCTTGGATATGCGCGAAAGAATCTTTAGCCTCAGTCTGTGACCATAACCTGGCGATGGTTCCGCCAGCATAGCCGATGATTAAACCTTGTTGCCCACTTTTTTCTCTCCACGCTGGAACAGCGGCAAACAGATCCCAATAAGCTCCTGTCCAGGGCGTCTCTGGCCTATAAACGCTCTGGACGCCAAGTCCCTCATTAAAGACAAGCTGCTCGTAACCATTGTTTTCAATAATACGAATCGTCTGATAGGGCGACTCATCTTGAAACACCGTGACCGTACCCTTCCACGGCGAAGGCCGCCAGGCGAACATCGTGGCCGCAATGATAATGGACGCAATAAGAAAAACACGTCGTTCTTTTTTAGCCATGGCGGCGGCGATAAACATCATCATCACTGCGACAAGGGCGTAGGTCAGGTGCGTGCCGATGAATGGTAGTAAAATAAACCCCGTCGCGACGGTTCCAACGATGCTGCCGACGGTAGAAATCGCGAAAAGATTCCCAGCAACCGATCCGGGGTGATGCCCGTTACGGCCTAATAATTCAATCAACAGCGGGCTGACGAGGCCATAAGCGGCGCCAGCAGGCAACAGCATCAAGAGCGCAAGCAAAAATGAAAAGATGAGCCAGACGCTCGCGTCTTGAGCCTGCACGTCTCGCCATGTCGGTAAATTGCTCCCGATCCAGTGGACGCCGTACGGGATGAAGGCTGTCGCGATCGAGGCTGCGGCGGTCGCTCGCGCTAAAACTTCGCGGATATCATCTTGCTTGGCGAGCTTCGCGGCACAGGCATAGCCGAATGATAAAGCTGCCAGGATCACGCTAATCGTGCCCGTCCACACAAAAAGAGACGCCCCGAAGTACGGAATGAGAAGACGCGTCGCCGCGACTTCTGCAACCATGACGGAGGCACCGGATAAAAAGGCAATGGCATAAGCATGCCAACGAAGAGAGCTCATGAAAAAAACGTTAAGTTGACGCTTAACGACGAATAACAGCATTATATCATCGCTGTGTCCTTTGTGGCAGGGCAAATTTTAGAAAAAACGAGTGGTATAAAAAAATCTGCATATAAGCAGAAAAGGCAATTGTCTGTGTAGATGGCCGCGCCAGCCGTAGCCTTGGCGAAGGCTGGTTCCCGGGCAGGGATTCGAACCCCGATACTGAGCTTCAAAGGCTCATGTCCTACCATTAGACGACCCGGGAGTATAAAAGACGTAAAGCCTGGCCTACGGCCAAGCTCACATCAGATGCTATCTATTTTTCGGCCCACCGTCAACCTAAACGCGTGAGTACTTGCGGGTGGCCAAGATACTGGCGAAGCCAAGCAGGAGGATAAGGGCCAGGAGCTGGATGCCAAAGAGAACGAAGAAGTTTTGGTTATAAAAACCAATCAGGTTGACCCGCCCGCTATCTGCAAACAGCTCATTGATATAGGGCTCAATGAAGCCGACAAGCGGGTACCAGACGATCAAGAAAATGCCGAGCGTTAGCAGCGAGTACAACACGCTTTGCCACAAATACGGCATGCGGATAAACCAGTTTGTAGCGCCAACCAGGCGCATAATGGCAATTTCTTCGCGATGGGTGTAAATGATGATACGCAGCGTGTTGAACACCACAATAAGCGCAATGACCAGGAAAATACCGCTTAAAGCAGTGGCAAATAGTCGCACGCGCTCAGAAATACCGGATACGCGCTCAATGATATAGGTATGCTCGTCAAAATTCTTATCCGCGACCATGGGCGCGTATCGCTCTTCGCCTAAAAGTGCGACGATGGGCTCATAATCTTTTGTGCTTTGCGCCTGCACGATCAATTGCGCGCCTAAGGGGTTGCCGCCGAGCTCTTCAATAGAGAGGGCGATAGACGGGTCGCCCTCATGGCGCTTGAGCATGGACTGCAGCGCCTCGTCAGCCGAGATATAGAGGACTTCTTTTACCTGAGCAAGGCTCAAAAGCCGCGCGCGGAGGTCCAAAATGGAACTTTCTTCAATTCCTGGGTTGATGAATACGCTTACATCAATTTTTTTCTCAATGCTCTGCAAGGTATATTCACTGACCGTCTTGATGAGCAACAGCGAATTAATGCAGAATAAAGCCACTAGGATGACGGTCGTGGTAATCAAGGAAAGCCAGATATTGCGCCAAAAATCCTGGAATGCGTACTTTGCGGTTCTTAAAAAAAACGTCAGCATATTTATAAGGTGTATTTTCCTGACTCAAGGTCATTAACCACTTCGCCATGGTCCATGACAATAACGCGCCGTCGTAAGGAATTAACCATATCACGATCGTGCGTCATCAATACGACCGTCGTGCCGAACTCATTTATTTTCTTCAGCAAGTCAACAATTTCCTGGGCATTGATGGTATCGAGATTGCCGGTCGGCTCATCTGCGATAAAAATCTTGGGACGATGCGCCAAGGCGCGGGCAATGGCAACGCGCTGCATCTCGCCGCCGGAGACTTCATTCGGGTAACGGCCTTCTTTACCCTGCAAGCCGACGATCTTTAAAATCGGCTGGACGACTTGGCGGATTTTTTGTTTTTGCATCCCCGCTACTTCCAGCGCGAAACTCACATTCTCTTCCACGGTCTTATTGAAAAGCAAATTGAAATCTTGGAAGACGACACCGATCTGGCGGCGTAGAAAAGGAACCTCGTCGTTGCGAATCTTGGTAATATCCCAGCCGCCAACAATGATTTCTCCTTCCGAGGGCCGCTCCTGGGCAATGAGCATTTTGGCAAATGTCGACTTCCCCGCTCCACTGCGGCCGATAATGGAAACAAACTCCTTCGGACGAATATGCAAATTGACATTGTGCAAAGCCGGATGGTTGTCGCCGTAGATTTTGCTGACATTTTTGAACTGGATCATAGGCGGTTTTTAGTTCTCAAACAGGTTCGGCAGGCCGCTTTCAACTTCGGCCTCCGAGGGCAAGTATGGCGTAACCGTTACCTCCGTTAGCCCCTTACGTCGGTTGCTAATAGCCTCAAACGCCACTAAATCAAGGTCGATAATGCGACCAGTCCATGCTTCCGGGCCATAATCATTGACCTCAATCACCACGCTTTTGCCTGAGTCTTTATCCGTAACGGTAAGCAATGTCCCGTGCGGATAGTCACGCGAAGCGGCGCAGTTACAGCCATGGTAGGCATACCAGCTTGCCGTGCCTTCAGTGGCAACTTTATCAGCTAACACGGCAATGGGCGCATACGTTAGATGAATCGCTGCACGCAAGGACTGATCCTGTAAGTTTATTTGCGTTGGGATCAGTACCCACTCCTGTTTGCCTTTATCGAAATAATAAACGCCCTTATTGTCGTTCATTTCCGCCTGGTAATGCACGCGCAGCCATAAAGGCTTTTCGGGATTGTATAAATCGGCAGCGCCCTTAATGTCGAACTCGTAAATTGGCGAGACAATAACGCGGTTTTCGGGAAGCGGCCAATTCATGCTGAAGCGCTCGGCCAGCGGATTTTGCGCTGCAGACGCATTAATCATGTACGTTTCGCGTTGCAGAAAAGCCTCATGATCAAAGACTTTGATGGTGACCGTGGTCTCCCCTTTCAAAACATCAGGCAAGACTCCGACATGAAATTGTTCATCTGGTGAGGAGACC
>CAYHTI010000084.1:0-1335 GCA_964359515.1 uncultured Gammaproteobacteria bacterium
AATTTCTTCAAGACTGACTTCGCGGTCAGCCTCAAGTTCGCCATCGGCTTCGCGTCCATTTTGTTTGAGCTGCACTTTTGTAACGCCGGGGATATCGCTAATGATCCCCTCGGAAACCTTGATACAAGCTTCGCAGTTTATTTTGCTGAGCAGGAACTTGGTGGTGTGCATATGGGACGAGTAAAAGAGTTAGTCAGGGATACGTCAATAGCGTATACCCCCTGGGGGTATACGTCAAGACCCTGAAAATATGGGGTGTTTTGGTCGCGATTCGGCCTTTTTGGGGTTAGATGTTGTTGCAATGGTCTTCTAATGCGAAAAAAGAAGCACGGGCCTCTGGTCGTTGAAATTTTTAAACGTCTATGTTACATTAGGCCTACAAATGACCGGCAACGGCTGGTTCTTTTTGTTCTTTGCCTAAATCTATTCCGAGGTAGCTCAGTGGTAGAGCAGCTCGCTGTTAACGAGACGGTCGTGGGTTCGAATCCCACCCTCGGAGCCAATAAAACCTCAGCAGTAATGCTGAGGTTTTATTATGCGCAAGGAACGGAGAACTAGGTCGATTCTTTGCCAATCACTAATGTGCTAATCGGGTAAATGATTGAAATCTGGTCTTTGGTGTTTTCTGGTAATAGTTCGGTACTATATTGCATTGCAACAGCTAGCGTGCGCTCAACTTGTTCTTTCGTATATTTTTTTGCTTGGAGACGCCTTGTTAACGGAACTCGAATAGATTCAGTTGTTTTGTGCAAAACCTTGCCTTGATGCGCTACCAATAATTCTTCAATTTCATGAATAGCTGGTACGTACGGGGTATCATTGCGACCATCTTCTTTGGAAATATGTTGTTCTAGTGCGTTAATAGCCAGCTTCTGTGAAGCTGTGAGAGGGAAATGATCTTGAACGACCAAGATTCCATCTGTGTCTAGGGTCTTGATAATTTTATCAAGTACATCGGGGTAAAGATCTTTTTCTAAATTGTTGAGACCTGCTCGACATAATATGACATCGAATGATTTAGGCTGAAATATTGTTGTTTGTGCCAATCCAGCCACTTTTTCAGCTTTCGAGGTTGATGCCTGCAACATTGCCTGACTGGCATCGGTCATAACCAATTGTTTAACCCGTTGAGATCCTAATTTTTTTGCGACATAATCGCCCACGATACCAATACCTGACATTGCATCTAACAATCGTAGATGACGCTTGGGGGCGTAGGCCGCAACGGCGTTCGTCAGAACATCAAGTAGGTGTTCTTCACTAAACTCTTGGAGATTCTTTAGATATTCTGGGCTTCGGTTTTGGAATAGCGATTTTTCTGGATTCATATAAGCT
>CAYHTI010000084.1:1345-4131 GCA_964359515.1 uncultured Gammaproteobacteria bacterium
GGGAGCCATTCCAACGAACGCGCTTCGCCATCGCAATCTGATGAATGGTACCATACCTAAAATCCTGCCCCAAAACGATTGTTGCCGCTTTTAAAAAACAAGGTAAAAAAGTGTGCAGTCGAGGACACGTTTACAGGGGCACTGGTTCTTGCCCAAGGTGCTGGTCTGGCAGTAAGCCGATTTCAAAAAGCAGATAATTTTGCAACAGGGCGATTCCAAAAGCCCTCGCTTAGTAGATTTTTATTGCCACACAGAGGATAAAGTTCTATGCTCTATTTTAGGTGTTTTTGTGAGCGCTGAATTAATTTTCAACACATGACAGTATCAATAAAGACAGCGGTTTTGGCTGGGGGGTGCTTTTGGGGTATGGAGGAGCTCTTTCGCAAACTCCCGGGTATCATTGATACGGAAACAGGGTATGCGGGTGGGGAAGCGGAACATGCGACGTATGCTCACCATCCTGGCAGTGCAGAGGCGATCCGTATTCAATACGATCCGGCAAAAATTTCGTTCAAGCACTTGCTTGATTTCTTTTTCCGCATTCATGATCCTTCGACGTTGAACCGTCAGGGTAATGATATGGGGACATCGTATCGATCCGCAATATTCTATGCGACTGAAGAAGAAAAGAAGGAGGCGCAAGAATTTATTGATCTTGTGAACACGTCTGGCCGTTGGAAAAATCCGGTGACAACAGCGCTTGAGCCTCTGTCAAAATTCACTGAAGCCGAACCGGAGCATCAGGACTATCTGCAGAATAATCCAGGCGGTTACACCTGCCATTACGTGCGCAGCATGCCTAGCTATCTTGAATAATAATTCCGCAATATGAAAAAATTCTTTGCCCTATTTTGCATCCCCATTGCTGTTATCCAGGAGTGGGAAAAGCAAGCAGATTCAGAAAAAGGGAAAACAGACGATGAGAAAATAATGAAAGAGTGGGAGAATTGGATGAGTCTTCATAAAGCATCCTTTGTAGAACAAGGCCAGCCTTTGGGAAGTACAAAACGAGTGACGAGCGGGAAAGTCTCTGATGTCAGAAACGACCTTACTTGGTATGGAATAGTCCAGGCAGAATCACACGAGGCGGCGGCAAAACTGTTTGCTGATAGCCCTCACTTGCAAATTCCTCAGGCGTATATTGAGGTTATGGAAATTACGGACATGAGCGAGATGTAAGACCCATAAAGAGTCCGAATAAGTGATGAGCAGCTTTGTTCGTGATCAGTTGCCACTAAGCCTATAAAACATATGGAGTTCGATTACACAATAACAGCGGCGAAATCCTTTGATGATGCTGTTCGAAGCGTAGAAGAAGAAATTCCAAAGGCTGGTATGCGCGTTTTGCATGTACACGACGTGCAGAAAACGTTGGGCGAGAAGGGTTTTGTGAGAGAGCCGTTTAAGATCATTGAATTTTGCAATGCCAAATTTGCCAATGAGTTTTTAAACATTGATATCAAAATCGGGCTTTGTCTGCCCTGTAAAATAAACGTCTATACCAAAGACGGACAAACCTTTGTCTCCGGCATGCGGCCGATCGTTTTGCAGCAGTTTTTTCCGCAAGCAAACTTAGGTGGGAGGCCAAAAGAAATTGACCAAATCATTCAAAGCATTATTAACAATGCCAAATAATAACTGAGTTGGTCACTTTCTGGTCTTGATTTCTCTGCTTGTATACTTTTTTAAGCAAATAAGCCCTTCAATTAAAGCGGGGCGGTCTTTTTTACATTGACCTTCCTTCCATGTCAAACTAGAATAAACTCATTGATTGAGGGATTCCTCATGTAACGAATTTTATGAAAATAGTTCACGTGATTTTGAAAGTGCTGCTTAGCTTGATCCTCCTCATGTCGGTAGTAGGTGCATTCGGTGTTTTTCCTGATCCGACGCGAGACCTTTACAACACGGATCTCGCCTTTGCCTTCATCGAAATGCTTATCCAGGTCGGCTATATCAATTATATGATGGCTGTTGTGATGGCCGTAGCGCTTGCTGCTTTGTGGACAAAGCGCGAGGCGTTTGCGGCACTTCTCCTTGCTCCGATTACAGCCAACATTGTCGGCTTTCATGCGTTCATTGATGGCGGAATTTTTACCAGCGGAGCCGTACTCGGTAATGTCCTGCTTGCACTGAATGTCTATATTCTTTGGAAGAACCGTGAAGAGTACAAGTCACTCTTAAAAGTGTAAAGCATTATGAAAACTCTCAAGTGTGACATGTGTGATCACGAGGCTCAGGGCGAGACCTTTGAGGAATGGATGGAGGCGCTCAAGCCCCACTATGCACAAGCGCATGCCGATTATATGATGCAGAAAGGTGAGATGTCAGACGAGGAGAAGATGGCGGGAATGCAAAAGTGGATGGCTGACAACAAGAAACGGTTTGAATCCCAATAGCGTTTACGATTCTTTGTTCGATATGCGCGAAGGTCTTCCCCTTTGAGACAGAAAAGTTTTTGTTTTTTGTGAACCCAAATAATGCTAGAAAAAAAAGTTTTTAAAACTTGGAAGAAAATGGGTGGGGATACCTAACCGATTTTTCCATTAACCAAACTTCTATGAAAAAAGGTAAATATGTAGATGGCTTTATACTTCCCATCCCCAAAAAGAAAACTGCTCAGTATAAGAAGATGGCGAAAGAGGCTTGCGAGGTCTGGACGAAATTTGGTGCGCTTGATTATAAGGAGTGCATGATTGACGACACCAAACCGCAGCATGTAACGCTTACCTTTGCCAAGCTGGTCAAGCCAAAGCCGGGTGAGACCGTATGGTTTTCCTTTATCG
>CAYHTI010000085.1:0-4089 GCA_964359515.1 uncultured Gammaproteobacteria bacterium
GGGCGCGTAGCTCAGGTGGTTAGAGCGCGTCACTGATAATGACGAGGTCTATGGTTCGAGTCCATCCGCGCCCACCATAAAGAATCCAATGACACATGAGTCGTTGGATTTTTTATATGCATAAACGGTATGGACGAGAAAATACGAGTATTGCGTGTTATAATACCCACATAATACTTCTCCCCAATACTATGATGGGTTTATACGGTCCATACGCTGGCGGTCTCGGCGGTCTCATGACCTTGTTCATGATGATTTCTTACCTATTGTTTGTCACCTTAATGGTGCTAAGCATTGCCGCACTTTGGAAGTACATCAATAAGAAATAAGTACATCCAACCATGATTTACATGATTACCTTGATCAATTCAGATAAATCAAGTAAATCATGGTTCGACTTTTTTGGGAGATACTTTCATGTTAGATCAGAGCAGATTACTTGAAACGCTGAAACTTGACGGGCTGTTCGTGACACGTCCGTCTAATATTTTTTATTTGTGCGGTTTTCGCGGGACGAATGGTTTTGTCTTGCTTACCGAAAAACATTCCTATTTGTTTACGGACCCGCGGTACTTGGAAAAGGCCGAGCATGCCGTGCCGCAGGACTGGAAAGTTGTAGACCTCAGTGAAGGGTTAATGAACGTGCTGCACACCGTACTTGTCCGCCATCGGGTTAAGCGCTTGGGTGTGGAAGCGGCGCATTTGAGCGTGCTCATGGCGAAGCGCCTTGAGACGATGAACGGCATCAAGCTGGTCGACACGGTTGAGGCGATTGAAACCGAACGCATGGTCAAAACGGCCGATGAGCTGCGGATGATCCGTCAGTCTCAAAAGTTGAATGAACAAGTTTTGAAGATGGCGATTACGGAGGTACGAGTTGGTATTTCCGAAGCGCAATTAGCCTGGCGCATTGAGGTTTTGGCGCATGAGATTGGCGCAAGCGATGTCAGTTTCCCGCCGATCGTGGCTTTTGGCGCGCATACGGCGCGGCCGCACCATGAACCGCATGCGGCCAAAAAGCTTAAGCGCGGCGACATGGTGCTGATCGATATGGGCATTGTCTATAAAGACTATACCTCGGATCTCACTCGCACCTTTTTTACAAAGACGCCCACCTCGGAGCAAGCTGATGTTTACACAACCGTGCTGACTGCGCATCAAGCGGCTGTTGCAGCCATTAAGCCGGGCGCTTTGGCTGATGATATTGATCGCACAGCGCGCCTTTTTATCTCCGACTCAGGGTATAAAAAGAAATTTGGCCATGCCACTGGCCACGGTATCGGGCTCGATGTCCATGAATTACCGCGCGTGGCGAAAAACGATAAAACCGAACTAGAATCCGGCATGGTCATTACGGTTGAACCTGGTATATACTTGCCTGGCAAGCTTGGGTTGCGCATCGAAGACATGATCGAAGTGACGGCCGGCGGGCATAAGGTACTCAACAGTTTCCCGAAAGACATCGCTTCCATGGTTTTGAAAGTTTAAAAAAATGTATGAGTCAGCAAAAAATGGCGAGTTGGGTTTTACGTATTGCCGTGTCCGGCGAATTTATCGGTCACGGCGTTTTTGCGCTTCAGGGTAAACAGGCGTGGATCGGATGGATCCAGCAATTGACCGGTGCGAGCCCAGAAACTGCCGCGTCCTTGCTGTATGCCGTCGGCGTGGGTGATATAGCGCTCGGAATTATCGTTTTATTTTTTCCTATCCCATTCCTGCTGTTTTGGATGGCCGTTTGGGGCTTTTGGACGGCCTTGGTCCGGCCATTGGTCGGTGAACCCATTTGGGATTTTGTTGAGCGCTGGGCTAACTGGGGTGCGCCCTTGGCTTTATTGCTGCTCTATGGCTTCCCCAAGACCGTTTCTGACTGGTTTAAGCGGGTAAAGTAAACCTATTTTCTCTTGAAAAATTGGGCTTTTCGTGTTACGTTACAATAACGCATGTGGACCATGCGTTTTGTATTACGGGGCGTAGCGCAGCTGGCTAGCGCGCCTGCTTTGGGAGCAGGAGGTCCCGGGTTCGAATCCCGGCGCCCCGACCATTCGACTCGATTTGTCTGCGACAAATCTGGCTCATGGTCTTCGACCTGAGTAGACAAGGCGAGGCGAATGCCCTGAGCGTAGCCAGTGAGCTTGTCGAACTGTCGGAGTCGAAGGGCTCTTCTTAGTCCATTTGAACATGCAAAGAACAAGAATACGCGTGCCGAGCGAAGTTGAGTGTCCGGATCCTGTAGTAGGGCATTATTACGTCTACCTTTTACAGTGTAGTGATCATAGTTTTTATTGCGGCTCAACGTCCGATTTGAAAAATAGAGTTAAAGAGCCTCAATCTGGCGAGGCGGCTGTTTGGACAAAAATGCGTCGACCAGTAAGGCTTGTTTATTTTGAAATACACGATTCGTTAGTGCTTGCTCGACGCAGGGAGGGGCAGATTAAAGGTTGGACGATTCAGAAAAAAATGAATTTAATCAATGGTCACTGGGGAAAGGTAAACCGATGAGATTACTTCACACCACAACCTGGCAAGCCGTCTTTTCTGCCTGGCGGGAGCGGGAAGGGAATGATCCGGGCTGGATCAACTGTGCCGTGAAGCTCAAGGGCTGGCCGGATTGGGAAAGCTGGCGCAATTTTTCAGCTTCGCAATTTGGCGCGGACAAACGTTCTTGGACAATGTACGAATTTACCGATCCGATGGTTGAAATTCCACAGGTGCTGGTCGGCCCGTATTCGGGTTGGCAGACTCGTTTGCCGAAAGCCAACACGCACACTTTTTTTGACCTCATGCGTATCCCCGAACAGGAAGCCTGGGCGCGCGGACATGAAAAAATTGCGTCCATGATGCAAAATTTTCCCGCGCCCACTGAAATGATCGGCTTGCGCCGCGAGGATACCGGCCAGATCATCTGTATCGAGGGACATCACCGCGCCACGGCCGTGGCCTTGGCGCAAAAAGACGGCCTAAACGTCATCACTGGGCCAGTGCGTATTACCTTGGCACCAATCACCGTGACAGAATTGCCGTTACTTGAGGCCATGCTTAAACGTGGATCAAGCAAGAATCCTGGGAAATAGCTCGTCCCGGAACGCGGGCAATAAATTTTTTTCATAAGTGTATTATTTATGTCAGCGCGCCCCACACGTAAGCTGGAAGCGCTGGCGACAAAACAGCGTTCTCGCAAAAAAGAGCCAAGGTGGCTCTTTTTTGCTTTGTATTGACCGCGGTTCGCAAAACACGTAAGGTCTTTCTTTAGGAGGGAAAGACCATGGTGAAAAAGAAGATTCCTAAGCCCGTTGACTGCGCGCGTTTCCGCAAGCTGACGCATACGCGCAATGAGAAGCTCGTGGAGCAGCATCTCGAACAGATGAAGGAGCATCGTAACGGCTGCGCTGCGTGCCTCGATTGGCTCATTGCTGATGTAGACCAGCTCATGGACCGCACGGACGATGAAGAGTTCATCACGGAGCTGCTTCTCGCCCGCGAAAAGCTCGTCCAGCGCAAGGCCGAGCTGCAAGCTTCCGTCCGGGAGGCTGCCAAGCCGATCGCGGACCAGCTGAATCCACCCGCGCAGGACTCAGTCGCATGACGGGTCACCAGACCAAGACCGCACGGCGAGTCCTCCCAGCTCGCGTGCGGCATTTTTATTTAAGGTTAGCCAAATCCATTGCCCGCTTCGTAAGAATCTGGCAAGATACACGTCAATTGAAGTATGCCGGTTAAAATTGATCAACAATCGTTTTTGCAAGCCTATGATGAGCTTGCCGACGCGCTGTTTCGGCATTGTTTTTTCCGTCTCTACGATCGTGAAAAAGCACGCGACGCGGTACAAGAAGTCTTCCTGCGCGCTTGGGACTATATGAGCTCAGGCGGCGAAGTGAAAAACATCAAAGCCTTTTTATTCCAAACCGCGCGTAACTATATTATCGACGAACATCGCAAGGCCTTGCTACGCCGGCATCCGTCGCTTGATGAGATTAAAGAAACCGGGCAGGAGCCGGGGCATGACCCGCGCCTGCAGCTTGACGCGCGCGTTGATGCGAGCCGACTCTTAGACCTTTGCGCCGAGATTGAACCAAGTTACCGCGATGTCTT
>CAYHTI010000086.1:0-4068 GCA_964359515.1 uncultured Gammaproteobacteria bacterium
GTCGACGTATCCCTTGATTTCTTTTTTTAAGACGGCAAAAAATGAGGTCATCTTCATACTAGGATTGGGTCAAGGTACGGAAAATATCTTCAAAGTTCGTGGCGACTTCGTGCAATTCGTAAAGCGTCCAATTCTTTTCCTTTGCCAAGGCAAATACCTGCGGCCGAATATCGGCCTCGGCCGTGGAAAGCAGCGTAAGCACCTGGCGTCCGTCCACCTGTTTATCCTCAACAATCTTGACCTTATCCAGCGCGGCTACCGCGGCGCTAACGTCACTGCCCTTGGCTTGCAGTTGGACTTTCTGCCCTTTCTGCCCAGCACGCAACACCTCGTTGACCGATCCCTGCGTGACGATTTTACCCTTATTGAGAATGATCACCTGGTCACACATGGCTTGCACTTCGGATAAGACATGCGTACTGATGATGACCGTGCGGTCTTTGCCGAGACGGACGATCAAATCACGGATGGTCACGCGCTGGTTCGGGTCCAATCCTTCCGTGGGTTCGTCTAAAATCAAAATTTCCGGCTCATGCAAAATGGCCTGGGCCAAACCGACGCGTTGCTTATACCCCTTAGAAAGTTCTTCGATCGGCTGGCGCAACTTATCTTCAATCCCCGCTTCTTTGGCGACGCGCTGAATCGCCTCTCGACGTTTGTCCTTAGCCAAACCGCGCAAGCCAGCCATATAGTCCAGGTACTCTTCCACCAACATTTCCTCGTAAAGCGGGTTGGCTTCCGACAAAAAGCCGATCTTTTCCTTAATTTCGTTTTCCGTTTCACTTGCCAAAGCTTGCCCGTCAAAAAGGATTTGCCCTTGATCCGGCGCGATAATGCCGGTTAGCATGCTCATGGTTGTGTTCTTGCCCGCCCCGTTGGGGCCAAGCAGGCCGATGATATGGCCGGCTTTAACGGTGAAACTGATCTCATTTACGGCAGTTTTGCCGTAATAGGACTTGGAAATACCTTCCACGGTGATGGTCTGCATAATCAAAAACAAAACAGTGAAATTCCCCTGTTCTTTAAAAATATACACCATTATATGCGAGAAAACGATGAACCGCAACTTGACGCAAACTAAAAAGACGTGGTGGAACCCGTTCTGTTCGGGATCCCATCCACGTCGGTTGCGCTGTCGAGCGCGCGGGCGGGCGGTCGGTTAGGCGGACGGCTTGTTCGGCCAGAGGCAGGCCAGGCGCACCGCGGCCTGAAACTCATTGAAGGTGAGCGGCTTGCCGAGCAAGACCACACCGCGCGTGCTGGCCTCCTTGTCCAAGATCTGGGCGAGCGCGGAGATGGCGACGATCTTGGCCTTGGGGATCTCGCCCTTGGCCAGAAGCGCGTCGATGAACTCCCAGTCCTTGAAGAACGGACGCTGCTGCACGTCGGCGATGATGCAGCCGATATCGCTGGTGTGCACGTCTGCCAGGAGCTCGTGCGCTTCCTTGGGATTCGATGCCTCGAGGATGCGGACGGGATCGTCGAAGATCGCCTTCAGGAACTCGACGAAGAGCTCACGCGGAGCCGGCTCGTCATCCATCACCAAGATTGTTAGCACGGTGTCCCCCTTCTGAATCGCCGCGTAGGCGAATCAAGAGTTTGTATCAAAAAAAGACGGCCTTGTCAAGGCCGTGCTCTCCTAAATGTTCCGGCAATAGCCGTCCGTGCATTTCCTCTTTCGATGATAATGGTCGAGAGGTATTTTGTGCCTTGATTCTTTTTTCTTTTCCAAAGTAAACAAAATACCGACCCCGATCAATGACAAGATGGAAACAAAGACAAAAGTAAGTTGAAACCCAAAAAATTGGGCGATGCCGGCGCCAACGGCCGCTGAGGCAGCTGTTCCTAAACCAGTCATGGTGGAATACAAACTCCACTCAAAACTTTCATGCTTGCGGTCGAGATGCGTGCTGAATAAGCCCAGCCAGGTCGGATAGACCAGACCGCTGCCGATGCCCATGATAATACTGGCCACGTAAAACACCTTTATGTCGGTTGCAATCAGATAAAGAAATGGGACCAGGGCCACCAAGGCTGAGCCGCGCCACAGCCAACGCACTTTATGGTCGTGCCGATCCACATAACGCGAAAAAGGCAGTTGGACCAAACACTTCGTCACCAAAAACAACATGCTGGCAAACCCAGCGGCAAAAATCGTGCCGCCAACCAAATTCTCTTTTATATAAATACCTAAGATCGGGTCGACGAGGCCGAAACCGGTCACCGTAAAAACATCGGCGATCATCAAAAGTTTAATCGTGCGGTTCATAGAGCCATTATACCCTGTTTGCGATTACCGCTCGAGCCGAAAAAAAATGATGGTAAACGGCTTGCGCGGAATCAGTCGGTATTGGAGCTTGCCCAAAAGCACACCGCCTTCGATCTCCACGACTTCGTCAAGCACGGGGCGCAGCCAAAACGGATTGGCGTCTATGTTGTAATCAACCTGCAGCACGTCCAAATCGCGGTCCTTCACACCCTTTCCTGTCAATAAACGAAACGGGTAAAGCCGGCGATCCGCATCGCCGCGGCGGAAAATGTTTATCCCTTTTGCATTCTGCGCATCAAACTCTTTGCCCCGCCACGAACCGTTGTACCCCTCAGCCGAGCCGACATAAAGCCCATTGGGCAAGGGCGTGGGCACCCGTCCTTGCACGAAAAGCTGCTGGTCCACGCTGCGCGTTGTTTGGCGAGTCCTAATGAGGCCGAAAACAACAAAGCTTAGGGAGCAGAAAACGACAGCGCTGAGAATAATGACAAGTAGCGTTTTGATCCCCATAGGATTATTTCAGGACGGTTAGTTCTGCCCCTTATTGTGCCATGCCGCGACAGGGTCGTATAGGCCTCTCAAGCAAAAACAGCCCCGCAGCATAGGTGCAAGGGCTGTTTGAGGTGAGGGTTATTGTTTGATATCGGCTTCAACTTGCCTCAGATCAGCTGGCACGGCCACCGGATCAGTCACGGAGGACTCTTTGAGCAGGATCGGCGCCTGGTAATTATCAAGGACTTCCTTGATCAAGGGAACGATGACATGGGTTTGCACATACATGTCCGTCGGCGCGTCTAAGACCGGGAAAATGAGGGCTGGGACGTAAAGCTCTTCGTTGACGCCGTCAACATAGCGATAGTGCTGCATCAGGACGCGTGTCGGCGTGCCGAGCTTGATCTCGCGAGCTTCGGGTGATGGCTCGCCCCAAAAACCGTAGAGGCCGCCCTGTTCAGCTAACTTTACGATGCGGCCCGCATCTTGTTCAGCCGCGTATCGGGCGCTTTCATAGCGCTGTGTCATGAGGCCCCAGATGCCGTAGACCTTGTCTACACGGACATTGATCTGCACGCGCAGGCCGTAAGGATAACCGCTGTTATCACGCACTTCCTGGCCATTGATGACCAAGGTGTAAACGACATCGACGACATCAGGGACATACGAATACTCTTGGCCCTTGTTCGCCTCATAAGCGATGCGCCAATTTTGGTCCGCAAACGGCTGGCCATAAGACGACACATTGATGCCGTGTTGCGTCACAAATGATTGGGCGATCGCAAGCAATTCGCTATCGGAGGGCATATCACTAATGGTCAAGCTTGGCGGCTGAGGGCAATCGCCGCGACCACAGTTAAACGACTGCGTAAACCAGCGTTCATAGGCAGCGTTCACGTAAACCGTTCCTTCGGTGAAATTCACGCCGAAACTGTACCCTTCATCGATATCCTGAAAAAATTCGACCGTGCGGACCTCAGAGCTGCCGAAACTGGACAGGTCGATCAAGCCGCCGCCGAGGCCAAATAAGGAACGCGCGACGGAAGACGTGTCGCCCATATCTTTGATGCGCTTAAAGACTTCAAGCTGGGCGTCATTAAGCTGGATGGGCTCGCCGGCGTAAACGAAGCGATATGGCTGCTGGAACGGCGGGGCAATCATGCGCGAATCAACTTTGTCGCTAACCGGGCTGCCGCTGGTGGGTCCCCCGCCTCCGCTTTGCGAGCGAGCAGTAATTTCAGCAAGCGAGGCAAGTGATCCGAAAGCCTGGCTGCCGCGGCTTTGTACGCTGTGTTCAGCCACATCGC
>CAYHTI010000087.1:0-3901 GCA_964359515.1 uncultured Gammaproteobacteria bacterium
CTTGTCTCCGCAACTTATTAGTGTGCGGAGATCCCTTCGGGACGCGGGAATGACAGAAGGGGGGATGACAAGAAGATTACGCTAGTAATTTTCCCACAATCGATTTTACACGTCCGCCGTCAGCTAGTCCTTTTACTTTTTTCATTACCGCACCCACAAGTTGGCCGGATTTTTTAGGATCCGTTGCGCCAAGTTCTTCCATGGTTTGTTTGACGATTGCCTCCAGAGCCGCGTCATCCATTTGCGCGGGTAAATAGGCTGAAATGACTTGGATTTCATTGTTGGTTTGGTCCACCAAGTCCTGGCGGCCGCCCGCAGTAAACTGGTCGAGCACCTCTTTGCGCTTCTTGACTTCGCTGCGCAAGATTTCTGTGATTTCGTCATTGTTGAGCTCATGGCGACGGTCAATGGCCGCTTGTTTGAGTGCCGACAAGACCGGGCGAAGGGGGATATAGACCTGCGTATTTTTGGTCTTAAACGCGGCCTTATAGTCGTCGTCGATTTTGTCCTGCAGGGTATTGCCCTTTGTTCGGTCCTCGATCATATAAGAAAATGTTAGAGCTGGATGGCGATAAGAGTGACATCATCGGTCCGTCCGGCTTTTTCAACTTGCTCTAGGATGGCCTCACTAATTTCTTGGATGGGCTTGCCTTTATGCATCTCCACAGCGGCTTCAACCATTTGGTAAAAACGAGCTTTTTGGGCTTGCGCCCCGTCCTTGAGGTTGTCGGCAAGTTCATAGACACCGTCTGTACCGGCAAAGAACATGTCACCTGGCTTAAAGGTGTAGGTTTCTGCTTTGATGTCTTTTTGCATGCCCATGCCGACGGGCAGCTTCAGGTCTTTACCCAATTCGCTTATTTTCCCCGTAGCACCGTCAAGCAAAAGCATCATCGCACCTTTTTTGGCGATGTGAATTTCCCTACGGTCAGGCTGACTCACGATTTCAAAGGCACCAGGAGATACGATGGAGCGTCCTTTCAGGTTTTTAGCCATACGGCGGTCTAGGCGCTGGATGTATTCGGCTGGGTGAGCCTGTAAATTGCCTTCATCTTCGGCTGGCGTATGTCCTAATTTGCGCAAGATGGCCGCACCCACGCCGTGGCTGGCAAAGTCCTCGACCGTGCCAAAGATACCGGTTTCGGTTTTCATGATCGAAGAATAGTCGCCGGAAACGCCGTCTTCAAAAGGGATGCTTGTGCGCGATACGCCGGGAATGGCAGGAATTTCTTGCTGGTGCTGCTCTTGTGCCGTGATTTCGGCATAGGAAACATTTTTGGCGGCCTCCGTGCCGGCAAGCTTGGCAATGCGCATTTTTTCTTGGTCAAAAAGCTCTTGCGCTGTCAGCTTTTTTTTCTGTTCAGCGGCAGCCTCGCTGCTCACAACTTCTTCAAGCGCATTTGACATACCTAATTCAGTAAAGACTTAAGCAGTTCGGTCGTGGTCTGGGGATTTGCCTTGCCTTTACTTTGTTTCATCACTTGGCCAAGCAAGAATTGCAAAGCGTTCTGTTTGCCGGCTTTATAGTCGGCCACGGACTTGTCATTGGCTGCAATAACGGTTTTGACGATGCTTTCAAGCTCGGAGCTGTCGCTGATCTGGCCCCAGTTATTATCGGCCACAATATTGGACGGGTCGCCGCCTTTTTCGTTCATGAACTCCAAAACCTTTTGGCCAGTGGGGCTGTTGATCACATTTGTCTGCAGCATGATGATCAGCTCGGCAAAATTTTCTGGGTTGGCCTTGGTGTCCTTGATGGTTTGTCCTTTGTCAGAGAGAAGTTTGAGTAATTTGCTGGTCAGCCAACCTGCGGCGGATTTAATGAGTTTGCCCTTATCCTTTTCCCAGGAGATGCTCTTGGTGTCACTTGCCCAGGATTCCAGCTCAGAAATCACCTGTTCAAAATAACCGGCCAGATTTTGGTCGTAGATGATGTCATTGCTTTCGGAAAGGGTGAGCCCGAATTCGCTCATGAAACGCTGCCGCTTTTTGTTCGGTAATTCTGGAAGCTGTGCCTCGAGTTTTTGGACATCAATTGTGTTAGCGTCTTTGGCATTGCCGTAGGCAAAACGCAGGGGGGCGATGTCCGGGTCAGGGAAGTAGCGGTAATCGGCCGCGTCTTCTTTGGTACGTTGTTCCTCGGTGCATTGCTTGGTGTCATTCCAGCCGCGGGTCGTGGTGATTTGCGGCGGAGTACCGACTTCCCACAGTTCGGTTTGGCGGGCGGTTTCGTATTTGATGGCGCGTTCGACCGAGCGGAAGGAGTTCACGTTCTTTATTTCGGTTTTTGGCGAGAAGCGCGTGTCTTCCCAGTCAGTCGGGCGCAGGGAAATATTTACATCGCAGCGCAGTTGGCCTTTTTCCATGTCTGCGTCAGAAACGCCCAGGTAGCGGGCGATAGCGCGCAGTTCTTGTAAGTACGCTTTTGCTTCTTCCGCGCCGCGGATGTCTGGCTTAGAGACGATTTCCATCAACGGGGTACCGGCGCGATTGTAATCAACCATGGTCCCCTGGTCTGAATGCAGGAGTTTGGCCGCGTCTTCTTCTAAATGCAGGCGCTCAATGCCGATCACCTTTGTTGTCCCGTCTTCAAGCGTGACGGTCAGTTTGCCGTTTACGCCAACCGGCTGGTCAAATTGCGAAATTTGGTAGCCTTTCGGTAAGTCCGGGTAAAAATAATGCTTGCGGTAAAATTTTGAGTGGGCGGGTATTTCACAGCCAATGGCTAAGGCCATTTTAATGCCCCATTCCAAAGCCTGTCGGTTGGCGACGGGAAGCGTGCCTGGGTGGCCCATGCAGACAGGGCAAACAACCGAGTTCGGCGGCAGCTCCTCGGTCGCATTGCGGCAGCCGCAAAACATCTTAGAGCGCGTTTTCATCTGCACGTGTGTTTCCAGGCCGATAATGACTTCGTACGATGCCATAGACAGGGTTAATTGGTAGTCCAGATGGATAAACCGTACCAAAAAAACGAGGAAAATTCAAGAAAAATGCGGTTTTTAAGAGCATCTGTTACACTTTATTTAAGGAGGCAGCCATGCCTGCAATGCCCACGCCTGCTGAGGGGGTTCTTGCGATCCCTGCAGCGCTGTATACGCCGGAGCCGCCAGTCGAAACCTTGCCCGGCGGCGCTGGCCTTGTTGCGCGTCGGGTGAAAGCCACGACGCCTGCAGCTATCAAGCACCAGGCGCAACGCGAACAGCCCGTCGCTGCTGTCCAGTCCAAGCGAGCCGCCGGTCCGCAGTGGTGGCGCATGCTCTTCCATGTGGTTGGCATGTGCACGGCCGCGATCCTCTGCTTGGTCATCGAAGACCCGTATTGGCGCGGCGGCCTGTGCATCTTCGCCCTTGTCCTGGCCGTGCTCTATGAGCTTGGCCGCAAGTCCAGGAACAACTGGTTCGGTAGGCTCTGTAATCGTCCCATCGTACGCGAACACGAAGTCGACACGCGCGCGGCCAGCACGGACTTTGGCATTGCCATGGCGGTCATGGCGATGTTTTTCCAACCCACGGTGGCCGCGATTGCATTCCTTGTGGCCGCCTTGGCTGACCCCATGGCGCGGCTATGGGGCATGCGCTTCGGCCGCCGCCGCTGGTTCGGGAGCAAGAAGACCGTGGAAGGGAGCCTTGCTTGCTTCGCCGTAGCAGCGACCGTCATTCTCATGGCCAGCTCCAGCTTGTCGGTTGCCGCCGGCCTGGGTGTGGCTGCCATCGCCATGGCTGCGGAACTGATTCCGCAAACGGCCATCAACACGCGCTTCGGCAAGCTGCTGACGCCCTGCGACAATTTCTATGTCCCGCTCCTCACCGGAGCGGTCATGCAAGTGCTGATCTAGCACCACCCCTGCACCAGAGCGACGCGCTCGGTGCAGGGAGCTTTATTTAAGGACACTTTGGACAGG
>CAYHTI010000088.1:0-3893 GCA_964359515.1 uncultured Gammaproteobacteria bacterium
GTAGACTTGATCTCGAATCTTAAGGGATATCTGCTCAACCAATCATTTATTGAGGATCGTAATAAGCAGCGAGATTTGTTAAAGGCTGCGATCGAACGAAGTAGCGACCGGTTGGGTGTTAAGCCGATACGATTAGGAACAGAAGAAGTTGCTCCTTCAATTTCAAATTGGGTAAAGGTATACGTCGCGGACGTGGGTAATACGGAAGCAAATACCGTTAAGTTTGCTAGATTTTTAGCGCAGAATCCCAGCGTGCAATCCTTAACGCCAATTGAGCGTGGCATGCTGAAACGATTGTTGTATTTTTATGAGTTTCTCAAGCTGCGCTCGGATTCTTTGGCGGGATTTGAGGATGAGTTGTACATTGAAAATGAGAAGGGGGAGCTAATGGTTGTTTCAAACGGACGTGTCGAGCCGGTTTATTCAAAGCAGGTTTTGGACGCCTTTAAAGAGAGTGCGCGAAACAAAGATCTTGACCGTGAAATTCTCGCCGAACTCATCATGAAATTTCCCGAAGAATTCAAAGAATTCCGCCATGAAGTGAAGTCCGTGGGTGTCCCAGTCAATCCGCAAGACGTACCGCAAAAATTTGCTGCCTTTATCCTATCCCAGCGCACCAAGTTCTCCCACCGCGTCGTCGCTTCTGGCGTGCCTTTGCCCAACCGTACGGCGGCCTTGGTTGCCATGCTGCATAAGTCCATGTTGGCAGGAAAAGAAAGCGATATGGTGCTGGCCAAGGAAATTTTGCAATTCACGTTTTCTGACCAGGAGCGTCTCGCTAATTTCATGCGCCATGTTAGCGTGTTAAAATTAGTGCAGGATGATTTTCCGGCTGAGATTGGCGAGAAGAACCGCGATGTTGTGCGCCAGTCGCCAGTAAGTCCCATGGCCATGCAAGCTTTGCTTATGATTGTCTTCGGCAAGAAGTTCGGCTTATCACCCGAAGAAACTGCTTGGCATAGTTTTGAAGTCATTTCTAAGTTGCCCTCCGCGGCAAATGAATTAAAGACCGTGGTCACATACAACCCTTCGCAAGACAAACTTGTCTGGCGCTACGAAGCAACCGAGTAAAGCAAATCTATGGCCGACATAAAACACCAACACAACGATTCTGACATCATCATCAAAGACCAGGACGGCACGTACAAGATTTTACGTGACGGCAAGTTCGTACCGCTCGACCAAGGTGAAGCGACGGCTCATGGCCTTTCAAATGAGGGCCCGAAGCGCGCCCCTGATGCGGTAAAACCAGCACCGCAACCAGTTCGACCTGCTGCTCCACAACCCATCGCCCCCCAACAGCCTGTTTCAGCTGCCAAACCAATCCCGGTGGCCCCTAAATCATCCAAGCCCATGCCATCAGCTGGCGGGGAAGTGCGCGGGTTCGCTGACCAGGATTTGCAAAAGAAAGCCGAAGAAATGGTCGGCAAGAGCGGCGTAACCTTTGCCAGCGGTGAGATCCGCGGCCGCGTGGTCAAGGCTTTGATCGCGCATATTAAGGGCATTCGAAAACCGTTTGAGACGAAAGGTAATCTGGTAAAGCCCGTCCAAGAGGGGGGCGCAGGGCTGTCTGAGTCCGAAGCGAGCCGCATCTTATCTGCGGCTGGCGCACCGACTTCATCCGTCGCCACTCCCTCCGGCGTCTCGCCGATTACGCGTCCGGAAAATCCGGTAGCCAAGCCAGTGCACCAACCTGTCGGTAAAGAAATTTCCGCTCCCGCGCGCGTGGCCTTTAACCAGCTAGCTGCCGGTGCGGATGCACCGTACTTTCCGTTGAACAATGCCGCAAAACCAATGACCAAACCCCTGCAGCCGGTCGTCTCGGCGCGTCCGGCCGTTTCAGATATTGCTCGGCCCGCGCGCGCTATCGGCGGACCGGTGGATGAGCTGGCCTATGATCTTTCGACCTGGCGCCGCCTCGCGCCCAACCCATTGGATCGCGTTAAAAAAATTGAGACGCACTTGGACTTGTTAGAGCAAGACGGGTTTGGTGAGCGGTTGAAAGGTGTTGCTGCCTGGAGAAATTCACAAGTAGTTTCATTGTACTTGTCTTCCGGCAAAAAGAGCCTTGAAGAAAACCACCCGCTGGCCGCTTTATTGGCAGAAGGCGGGCCAGATCGCCTGTCTGTCCAGGAATGGCAAGCCGTAAATACCCTCAACAGCCGTTTGCTAGGTTAATAGCGTCACATGCAATACACCGTCCCTAAATTTATTGACCAGGAAGACAAGATCGTCGGACCAATCACGGTCCGCCAGTTCTTGATTATGATCGTGGGCGCGATTTTTATTGCAATTGCCTACGCTTTGCTGCGTTTTACCGCCTTTGTCATCGTGACCGTGCTCATTGCCGTGGTCACAGGCGTCATCGCTTTCTTGAAGATTAACGGCCGGCCCTTCCACTTTTTCCTGATTAGCTTTATTGAACGTACTAAAAAGCCGCAGGTGCGTGTTTGGAACAAGGACCTGACCGAAGCGGAATTGCGCCATTATGTTAAAGTAAAAAAAGAGGAGGTTGTGACACCGCCGGCTCAGAGGCCAAGGCTTTCAACTTCGCATTTGTCCCAACTATCATTGGTTGTCGACACGGGCGGCAGCTATGCGGGCGAAGATGTCCTGGAATCGTTCGGTAAACCTCAACAGAAAAAGAAATAAATATGCGTTCTAAAAAAATGGCCGGCAATAAGCCAGCCGCCTCAACCCAGCGCTACATAGATATCGCCCAAATCCAGGACGATGTTGTCGTCATGAAAGATGGCACGATCCGCTCCGTTATTTTGACATCTTCTTTGAATTTTTCTTTAAAATCGGAGCAAGAACAGAACGCGACCGTGGCCTCTTATACGCAATTTTTAAACTCATTGAGGTTTCCCGTGCAGATCGTCATCCAATCGCGCAAGCTTAACATCGACAACTACCTTGCCTCCTTGGACCAAAAACACCGCGAGCAAACGAATGAATTGTTGAAACTGCAGATTGCCGATTACCGTAATTTTATCGCCGAGCTGATTGAATTGGGTGAAATTATGAGCAAGCGCTTCTATGTTGTCGTGCCATACGCCCCTGGTTCAGATACACAGCGCAGTTTCATGGACCGGTTCCAGTCGCTTTTTATACCGGCAACGCGCGTCACGCTCCAGCGCACAAAGTTTATTGAACGCAAAAAAGTCTTGATGCAGCGCGTGGACTTGGTGCTTTCTGGCTTGCAGGGAATGGGGCTTAACAGCGTAGTGCTGAATACGCAAAATCTTATCGAGCTTTACTACGAGTCGTACAACCCAGATATTTCCGAGCAGCAGCGCATTAAGGACATCAATAAGCAGGATGTCGAGCAATTAACCGGCATGATTTAATATGGCAAACGGAACGAATCTCCAAAAATCGAGCGTTTCCACGGCCGAGCCGGAAAAGAAGCTCGTCGGTAAGGCGCAAAAAGAGGAACAGCGCAAAAAGTCCCAGGCTGAAAAGCAGCTGCTGGAAGAAGAGCGCGTCTACCGGCGCGGCGTTGTTACCGTGCGTGATATCATTGCCCCGTCTTCCATGGAAGTGACGCCGCAATACATGCGCTTAGGCGAGTGGTTTGTGCGCACCATCTTCGTCACCGATTATCCCCGCGTCCTTTCGATCGGTTGGTTTGCGCCAATCATCAACCTCAACTTGACCTTGGATGTTGGCATGTTCTTTTATCCCATCGATTCCGCAGTGATTTTGAAACAGCTTAAGAAGAAAGTCGGTATCCTTTCGGCGCAAATCTCTGGCGATACGGAACGCGGCGCGCCAAGAAACCCGGAAAACGAAACAGCCTTGCAGGATATTGAAGGTTTGCGCGACCAGTTGACGCAAGGGACGGAAAAGTTTTTCCAATACGGCTTATATATCACGCTGTATGAAAAGAA
>CAYHTI010000089.1:0-3891 GCA_964359515.1 uncultured Gammaproteobacteria bacterium
ACGGCCGCCGATTTTTTGTCGATAAAAACGTGCTTATCCCCCGGCCGGAAAGCGAGCTTATCATTGAGGCGCTTCGCCGCGATTTCACCGGACGCACAAATTTGGATATCGTCGATGTCGGCACTGGCTCAGGCTGCCTCGCCATCAGCGCTGCCCTTGAATTCCCCGCAGCGCGAGTCACAGCGACGGATATCTCAGAAGCCGCGATAAGCATCGCACAAAAAAACTGCCAGACGCTCGGGGCGGAGAATGTTTCTTTCTTACAAGGCGATTTGCTTAAGCCGATTCTTCGGCTAGGTAAAAATGCGGATGCAATCTTGGCCAACCTCCCCTATCTTTCCCCATCTGATATCGCCGCTTCACCAACACGAGACGAACTTTCTTTTGAGCCTTCTCTTGCTCTCCTCGCGGAGGATGACGGCCTCGCCCTAATCAAAGCCTGTACGCGCGAAGCGATCGATATCCTGCGACGTGGAGGGAAATTGTATTTAGAAATGATGCCACGGCAAACAAGTCCTTTTCTCTCTTGGCTCAACCAGAGCGGTCTGCCTTATGCAGCCAATATCACGCGCGACCTAGCGGGCCACGAACGGCTAGTAACATTGACCAAATCTTGTTGACCGGCTGCTTATCTGGGATAATGCCCTTATGAAAAGCGGCATAAAAAACCTTTGGCCGGTTCTGTTTTTGGCTTTCCTAGGTGTGCGCTGCATACTTCCGGAACGAGCTCGCACCATTCTCCCCCCCACCAATGAGCGGGACCTCTGCAAATGGGATGCGTCTTTTTACTATTCAAACGTCTATGATTTCTGTTTTCAATACGCTTCGGCCGACTGGGAGCAAGTGACAAATACGGGATCGCGCAATCCTGGCATCAGCTCGTTTACGGTCAATACGTTCAGCCTGCCACAAGCACAATCGAGCAAGCCCATTTTTTCGCTGTATGTAACTGGCCATAGCGATTTGCAACGCGCGGTCATGAACGAGCTGAAAGCAGCTATCGTCTATGACGCCGATCCTTATATCATTGGTTATGTGCTCGCCGAACAGCCTAACGAGCAGACCAAGGCTTTAGCTGAACAGGTCCCCGAAATGATGAAGAGCCTGAAAGTCTTTGCCTTGCCGCGAAATGGACAGTAACAGCATTTAGCGCTAGATTGGAATTCTTATGGACAATTTACTTGTTTTATATAATACGCTCCATCGCAAAAAGGAGCCTTTTGCCCCGATCAACCCGCCTGATGTCGGTTTTTACTCATGCGGACCGACCGTGTACCACTATGCGCATGTCGGCAATTTGCGCTCCTATATTTTTGCCGATATTTTAAAGCGCGTATTGGTTTTTAACGGCTACAACGTGATGCATATTATGAATATCACGGATGTAGGACACTTGACCGATGACGCGGACGAAGGAGAAGACAAAATGGAAAAAGGTGCGCGACGTGAAGGCAAAACAGTTTGGGATGTGGCGAAATTTTACACGGATGCCTTCCTCGAGGATGTCGAACGCCTGAACATCCTCCCCGCAACCAAGCTGACGAAAGCGACCGACCATATCGCTGAACAGATTAAACTGGTGCAACAGCTTGAGGAAAAAGGATTTACCTATGTCACCAGTGACGGCGTGTATTTTGATACGTCAATGTTCCCCGGCTACGGCCAAATGGCCAAACTCGACATTGAAAACCTCAAAGCCGGTGCGCGAGTGGAAATGCAGGCAGAAAAAAAGAATCCCACGGACTTCGCTTTGTGGAAATTTTCGCCCAAGGACATTAAACGCGGCATGGAATGGGAATCGCCCTGGGGCAAAGGCTTCCCTGGCTGGCATATTGAATGCTCGGCCATGGCCATGAAGTATTTAGGCAATACCTTTGACCTCCACACCGGCGGCATTGACCATATCCCCGTGCACCATACGAATGAAATTGCGCAAAGTGAAGGGGCGACAGGTAAGCCCTTCGTGAAGTTTTGGCTGCACAATGAATTCGTAGTCCTGTCTAAGGGCGAGAAGATGTCCAAGTCAGCCGAAAACTTCTTGCGCCTGCAATCGATCATTGATGAGGGCTATCATCCACTCGATTATCGTTTTCTCTGCCTCAACACGCACTACCGAACCCCCCTTTCCTTCAGCTGGGCAGCCATGGATGCTGCGCGTGAAGGCCGCGAACGCGTCAACCAATTTGTGCGCCGCCTCGCTGATGTACAAAGCCTGCGCCTCAAACTTAAGCCCAATAAATTCTTAAGCGGCAAAGAAGATGCATTTCTTGCAGCCATCAATGATGACTTAAACACGCCGGCCGCACTGGGCGTGCTCTTTGAGCTGATTAAAGAAGTGAACTCCCAGCTGGCGAACAACACCCTCGCCGTTGAACCTAAAAAACTCTGGGACTTAGTCATGAAATTTGATGACGTATTGGGCCTTAAGCTGGCTTACGTGGCCAAGGCATCCGAGGATTTGCCCGCTGAAGTGCAAGAATTGCTTGCGCGCCGGCAGGCAGCGCGCGACCAGAGGGACTTCGCGGCTTCGGATCGCCTGCGGGATCTGTTAAAAGAACAAGGCTACGTAGTTGAGGACACGGCCGACGGCCAGAAAGTGAAGCCGATGTAATCCCTTGCCCAGCACCCTTTTTTCTGGTTTAATATTCACACTCAAAACTGCAGAGACGCAACCTGGCGTCTCTGCTCTGTTTTTAAGACATATGCCCAACTTCTGGCAACAACTGAAGAAACCAATCGTTGTTCCCGCGCCCATGGATGGCGTGACGGATTGCGCTTTTCGCGACGTGCTCAGCATGCACGGCGCCGATGCGGTGTATTCGGAATTTGTCGCCGTGGACGGTATTTACCATGCTCTCGACAAAATGCAGTCCCAAATGGCTTTCACGGAAAACCAGCGTCCGTACATCTGCCAAATTTTCGGCAAGGAACCAAAACTTTTTGCCCATGCCGCCAAGGTCATTGAAGAGATGGGCGCAGACGGCGTGGACATCAATTTCGGCTGCCCGTCGCGCCGCGTGGTACAAAGCGGTTCCGGCGTCAAACTCATGACGGATCTTGAGCGCGTCTATGCGATTGTTGAAGCAACCTGCAATGCCGTGAAAAATATCCCAGTCTCCCTGAAAATCCGCGCTGGTATTAATATGAAAGTGGAGGACCAGGAAAAAAATGCCTGCGGAGTGGAGCACATGGACGCGATCCGCATGATCACCCGCATCAGGGAGCTCCCATTCTCAGCTTTGATCATGCACGGCCGTACGTATGAACAAGGCTTCAAAGGCGACGTGAATACTGCCATGGTCAAACAGGTGAAAGAAATTGTTGGCGATCGTATCGTCTTAATCAACGGCGGCATTACGACACCGGAAATCGCCAAAGACTTGCTGGATAAAAGCGGTGTTGACGGCGTAGCCGTCGGTCGCGGCGTCATGGGCAAACCCTGGCTAATGAAGCAGATCAAAGACTACCTCACCACGGGTGCTTACACGGAAAAAAGCTGGGAAGAAATCAAGCCAATCATCCTAGATCATGCTGAACGTATTTTCGCGCAAAAAGGTAATCACGGTATGCTCGAACTTCGTAAACATTTAGCCTGGTATATCAAAGGAATTCCCCAGGCTACCAAAGCACGCGCCGAACTTGTAAAGGTAGAAAACTTGGAACAAGTAAAAGATATCCTTGCTCGACTATAAAGTTCATAAAAATGACGAAGCGGCACGCGCGTATGACACGCGTGCCGCTTCTTGTTGTGTCCAGCGTGTAGCCGGACTACTTGCGCATGATCTCGAGGAGCTGCTCGAAGCGCGCGGTGACCATCATGTAGATGGGCGCCTCCAACCCGGGACGACCGCAGCCGTCGCGGAAGAAGACGTCCATGCCCGTGCCCTCGGG
>CAYHTI010000090.1:0-3884 GCA_964359515.1 uncultured Gammaproteobacteria bacterium
CACCTCTCGTTGGCTCTGGATTTAGCCAACGGTATAGTTTCTTCGAAAATGGCATGTACTTATACATCTCGTCGGAATATGATTATGATTCTAAAAACCAGCTGGGGGCAGAATCTGGTACGTGGAAATTGACCGATAATACATTGACACTCAACACAACAGCTGGACTTAAGATCACGGTGCATGCTGACGATACGGTAGGCTTTGAAAAAGTCTCAGTAAAAAAACAAACGGTGATTACGTTGGGAGCATTCGAAAAAACCGAACCGAGTATTGTTTACTCTTTGCAGCGATCGTTTGATAAAATGACCTATTGGAAGTTTGCTGATACCTCTGATTATTGGTGCCCCCCAAGCAGCAAGTACCACCAAGAAAACCCTGACCGTGATTACAAAGCCTGTGATCTACTACTTAACGTGTATAGCTCCTCAGCAAAATAAGTTCCCACTCGTTCCACCACACCCCGCCATCAGATGCCCCAGTAACACTGGGGTTTTTGATTTGCAAAAATTTGGGTTGCCCATTGAGGATCTTAGAAAATAAGTGCCCTTCAATCCGTTATGCTACAATACCAACATCGATTCCTTATTTTGTTATGGACCAAACGCAAGAAGACATCCTGCACCTTATCAAAACCCACGTCGACCTGTTCGGACAAGATGTTGCTTTACGCGCGATAAAAAATGTGCCAGGGTTGCAGCTGAACACGGATGGCACCATCAAAAAAATTTCTGGGGATGAGCGTGCTGTTTTGCTCGCTGTCATCAGAGGCTACTACGCCGTTTCCGGATACTTATCACAACAAATCATTCGTTCCGAACGAATTTTTTAATTGTATGAACCTATACATACTCGCCACAAGCCTGTTGTTCCTGTTCGTCGCCGCTCCGGCGTTTGCACAAAGCGATGAATCCCTGTCCCTTCCCATCTGGTACTTCACCCTGGAAATTTTCGGAAGCCTTATTTGTGTCTTAGTTCTGATCGGTCTTTTACGCATTTCCCGACAAATTGGTGGTATTATTGGCAAACTTCTCGCCACCATGTCCGCAGGCATGGGAATCATTACGATTGCCCTGCTATTCAGATCTTATTCTGAACTGAGAGACCTAGAGACATTCAATTCTGACCTGGCTTTTGAATCAGGACTTTATCTCGGACTCCTCGTCATCTTCATTGGCGTGGAATTAGCGATCAAGCGTATCAAGGTGGTAAAAACACCCACCCACCGCTTATAACATCGTCAATATCATATCGAAGTCACGTGGGAGCACTAAATCAATCCAGAGAGGATCCTACTTTTTCTACTACGCCCAGCCATCAAAAGCCTCAGCAAAAGCTGGGGTTTTTTGTGTAAAATGAAGGGCCCCGAGCATGGATGCTGGGGGCCCTGTCGCGCGGCGATGACCGCTGTGAAGATCACGGCTTTGGTCCAAACAACGAAGCGAGTAGTCTGAATGGTGAACTCAGTCAGCGACGGCAATCGCGGCAGAGCATTACTCACTGTTCCTCCATCTATCATCGCTAGGAAGATAGATCCCGAATCAAATCATAAAAATTTTCAGGCGTCAATATTTGCTGCCTATCCACATCCCTACACTTCCACTATGTCCTCTAAACAAAACACCCAGCCTAAGTTGGGTGTTTTGTTTGGGGAAATTTTTTGCAGCTTGCGCCGCAGGTCGGCACTTCCGGGCCCTGACACGCTTTTTTTCTGATGGAGGTTTAGGCAGGTTCAAACTCCGTGTGGTGAAAAGGAACCTGAATGCTCAGCACGTCGAGCATCCAGATTTCTTCGGAACCCTTCAAGAGAGCGAACACCCTTGCCGCGCATGGAATCTTGATGAGCCTCGCTACCGTGACGCGTGGCCCCAATACACGCGTCCCCTCATGGGTATTCCCTGTGATCACCACCGGCATTCCCACCTTCGCATCAGTCTTGACCATCCACAACCTCCCCAAGTCGGTGGACTGGTTAATGGAAAAAAGCCTGTTAACTACAATAGACAAACTCCAGACGCTTGAAAAACCAATCTTTTTTGTCTATAGTCATTAATACCCGTTTTCAACGGGCCTTTCTTTCATCTATGAATGCCATCAGCTTAAAGAACATCACTAAAACCTATCGCACAAAAAAAGAAGATGTCCCGGCCATCAAGGGCGTCTCTTTTGACATTAAACAAGGCGAATTCTTCGGCCTGCTCGGCCCTAATGGCGCCGGAAAATCGACCTTGATCAATATCCTGGCCGGCGTGACCGAAAAAAGCGGCGGCGAGGCTGCGGTAAACGGCATCGACATCGACCAGGACCCTACCGGCGTAAAAATGTCGATTGGCATCGTGCCCCAGGAAATTTCGTACGACTCCTTCTTTACCATTGAAGCTGCCTTGAAATTCCAATTCGGCTATTACGGGCAGAAAATCGATAAAAAGTATCTCGATGAATTGTTAAAACGTTTGTCACTCGATGATAAACGAAAACTCTGGCCAAACACATTATCCGGCGGCATGAAGCGCCGCTTAATGATTGCACGCGCCTTGATCCATCGCCCTAAAATCCTGATCCTGGATGAACCGACCGCCGGCGTGGACGTTGAATTGCGCCATGGGCTCCATGATTTCGTCCGCGAACTCAACCAACAAGGCACAACCGTCATTCTTACGTCCCACTACCTAGAAGAGGTTGAATTGCTTTGTGAGCGCGTGGGCATTATCCACCGCGGAAATTTAGTCGCGCTTGATAATAAAAAAGAGTTGAAAAGCCGTTTTCAATCGACGCGCATTTTTTCGATCGCTTTGCACGAACCATTGAAACAAATGCCAGATCTACTCAAGCCGTTTGATCCAAAGATCGAAGGCAATGAACTCAAGCTGACGTTTGAAGAAAAGCGTTATGCGGATGTGCTGCAGGCCGTGGCTAAGGCGAACTTGCCTCTTAGTAACTTCACGATCATCGAGCCTTCGTTAGAAGATGTCTTTGTCTCTCTAACAAATGATAAATCCTAAAAGTTCTGGATTCCCGCCTCCGCGGGAATGACACACATAACTATGAATCCACGCGGTGTAATAACATTGTTCTACAAAGAAATCCAACGCTTCCGTGAAGTCTGGCTGCAAACCTTGCTAGCTCCAGTCATGTCTAACTTGCTGTTCTTGCTCGTCTTCGGTGTAGCCTTGTCCGAATCCCCTTCACCGTTTCCTGGCGTGGAATACCTGGCCTTTTTGATTCCCGGTCTGGCAGCTATGGGCAGCATGACCAATGCCGTACAAAACCCCATGTCCTCGTTGATCATTGCCAAGTACACGAATAACATCCAGGAGCTGTTGATGATCCCGCTGAAAGGATTTGAATTGTGTTTAGCTTACGTAGCCGCAGGCATTGTGCGCGGCATCCTTGTGGCAGCGATCACCGTGATTGTCGGCGCGTTCTTTGCTGATTTGTCCTACTACTCCATTGGCTGGATTATCGTGGTCAATATCCTGATTGGCGCGATCTTTTCTTCTTTAGGTGCCATCATCGGTATTGTCGCTAAAGAATTCGACGGCGCAGCCATTGTTCCCACCTTCATCATGACTCCGCTTATCTACCTCGGTGGTGTCTTTTACAGCATCAATACCCTCACAGGATTTTTTGCCGCCGCCTCGCGCTTTAACCCCATGTTCTACATGATCGACGGTTACCGCTACGCCTTTCTCGGCGTAGGCGAAGCCCCGTTCGCCCTTTCTCTGGCCGTGATGGTTCTTTTCTTCATCATCACCTTCGGTATAGCAAGCTGGATGTTTCAGGCCGGGTATAGGCTGAAGACGTAGTTCCTCATCTGTCATCCCGTAAGCGACGTCCCGCCACCGCTGAAATACAGCTACGGCGGGTCCGCCGTAGCTATTCTC
>CAYHTI010000091.1:0-3863 GCA_964359515.1 uncultured Gammaproteobacteria bacterium
GTGGCAACTGACCTTGGTGACACTATTGGTGAAATTATGCGCGGTCATGGCGGCTTTGTTCATTCTTGGTCGCTGGGTTATACCCAGCCTGGAGCTTTATCTTGGCAAAAACAAAGAGTTGCTGTTTTTATCTTCATTGGGGTTTTGTTTCATTGGCGCTGCGTCATTTGAGCTGATGGGCTTTTCGCGTGAGTTAGGCGCCTTGTCTGCTGGGGTGCTTCTTTCATTTTCGCCATACTTCCGTGAAATTGCGACGCGCATTCAGCCTCTGCGTGACTTTTTCCTAGTCATTTTCTTCGTGTTTATGGGGGCAAACATGGCGCCCAGTTCCTGGGAGGGCATTGCTGTTGCTGTGCTCGTTTTTTCCTTATTTGTTTTGATCGGTAATCCACTTATTCTACTACTAATCATGTCCTGGCAAGGATACAGCCGCAAGATTTCATTTCATGTTGGCCTCACTGTTGCGCAAATCAGCGAGTTTTCCTTAATTTTGATTGCGGCGGGCATGTCCATGGGGCATATTGATCAAAACACGCTCACGATCGTCACGCTGGTCGGTCTGATCACGATCACTGCCTGTTCGTATCTCATGACCTATAGCGAGCGACTTTATGATTTTTTGCTGCCGCTGCTGCGTGTCTTGACCCCTTTCGCTCACGAGCGCGACTCGCAAGATGAGGTTATGGACGCGCGTAATTTTGAGGTATTGCTACTTGGCGCTCATCGTCTGGGTGGGGGACTGCTGCAAACAATTCAGGACGAAGGCGTTTCTTATCTCGTCGTTGACCATGACCCACACCTGATACGACAACTTAAGAAAAAACACGTCGTGGCGCATTTTGGATCCGCAGACGACCCGGTTTTTTTGGATAGCCTGGACTTCTCCTCGCTGAAACTTGTCATTTCGACCATCCCTGATCAGGAGGTTAATCAGTTCCTCATCGATTATGTACGTCGCCGCCGTCCTGACGTTCAGGTGATCGGCGTGTCGCACCATAAGGATCATGCGCAGCAGCTCTACAAAATGGGTGCATCCTATGTCGTTATGCCGCCATATCTTGGCCGGCGATTTATGGTTGATTTGTTTAAAAAAAACCTGTTTAATGCAGGTAAGTACGGCGTTGAGCGCCGCAAGCATTTAAAAGACCTGAGTTATTTAAGCGAGTCCTGATATGATTTTGATGCTTCGCTTATTGATCAACGCCGCGGCACTGCTGATTTTGCCTCGAATTGTCGGGGGCATTGAGGTCAGCGGCTGGTATACCGCCCTTATTGCCGCCGCCATTCTTGGCATTTTAAACACAGTGATACGTCCGATCGTTCAAATTTTGGCGCTACCAATCAGCATACTAACCCTTGGACTTTTTGCTTTGGTTATTAATGCCTTGTTTTTCTGGTTTGTCGCCACTTTCGTTGATGGTTTTATTGTGCAGGGTTTTTGGCCCGCGTTTTGGGGCTCGCTGTTCATGACCGTGGTCGCCTGGATTACAAGCGCTCTGCTGAAATCACGATAGAAAACTTTATGAACGATAAGCCGAAGAAAGGATCCCGATTGGCCATAATTGACGATGACCGCATTCTCCAACGCATACTCTCCACAAAATTAGAGGCTCTTGGTTACGATGTAAGCGTGTATGATGGTGCTACGCAGGCTGTAGCTGGGCTTAAAGCAAAGGCGGTCGACTTGATTATCTTGGACCTGATCATGCCGGAGATGGATGGGTTTGAGTTTTTAAAATATTGGCGCGACCACGGCTCGGCTCTCGTTATTGTTTTAAGTAACTTGTCTGATCCGGCGGATATTGGGCGGTGTAAGGAATTAGGCGCAAGAGAATTTTTTGTTAAGGCGAATTATTCGTTTGAAGATATCTTGACTGCGATTACCGCTCAGCTTAAATCAGCCGAATAGGTATGGTCCAAAAAAAAATAAATCAAAAAGCAAAAATTTTGGTCGTTGAAGATGATTTTTTCTTGATCAAGGTGATGCAGACTAAGCTCGTGAATGAGGGCTACCAAGTAGAGATCGCTTCTGACGGGGTCTTGGCCTTGGAAGCACTTAAGCGATTTACCCCTGATCTGATACTGTTAGATCTGGTTATGCCGCGAAAAGATGGTTTTGAGGTGCTTGAGGAGCTTTCACATGACAAGAAAATGTCAAAAATTCCGGTTATTGTTTTAACGAATTTGGGCCAGGACAGTGACGTGGATCGCGTTAAAGTGTTTGGCGTCAAGGATTACCTTGTTAAGTCAGACATTTCAATCGATGCAGTGGTTGAAAAGGTGCGTTCTGTTTTGCGACAATCTTGAGGCTACTCGCAAACTTGTCCTGAAAGCTGGTGGTAGCCTCGAGCGAACACTGCCGCGGTCATTCGTTCCTTGCCTTCTACTTGTAGATCCAGTAGCTCAAGCTTGCCGTACAGCCCATCAACAAAAACACGATTTTCTTCAATAGACATGCGCCCGGGCAGGGCGTTTTTTTCTTCTCCCTGAAACGGTCGCGCATGCAGAATTTTTAGCCGCTTGCCGTTTGGCAGTATGGTCCAAGCGCAGGGCCAGTCAAAATAGGCTCGGACTTTGCGTCCAATATCAACGGCATCCGATGACCACTGAATGCGGGCGTCTTCCTTTTTTATCAATTTGCAGAATGTGGCGGCACGATGGTCTTGCGGCACGGGCTTGAGTCGTCCCGAGGCATAGTCTGGCAGGCACTTGGCCAGCATGTCTGCGCCTAGGGTTGCGAGTCGGGAATGTAGGCTTACGGCGGTTTCTTCGTCACCGATGCTCAGCGCTTTTTGCAACAAAATTGGGCCGTGGTCCATGCCCGCGTCCATATTCATGATCGTGATCCCCGTCTCTGTGTCACCAGCGAGGATGGCCGACTGGATCGGGCTAGCGCCGCGATACTTAGGAAGCAGGGAAGTATGCACGTTTATCGCACCAAGCGCAGCTGATTGCAGGACGGAGAGCGGGATGATTTGTCCGTATGACGCGGTGATGATCAGGTCGGGTTTGGCTTTCTCAATTGCAGCAAGGGCGTCAATGACTCGCTCCGGTTGTAGTAGCGGAATGCGGTGGGTTTCGCAAACATGCTTCACTGGCGGCGCCGTGAGGATTTGCTTGCGCCCAGCTGGTCGATCCGGCTGAGAGACAACAAGCACTGGATAAAAAAAATCGCTGATCAGTTTTTCAAGGATCGCGACGGAAAATTCTGAGGTACCAAAAAAAACAATGCGCATAGGTTAGAGGGCCGCTCCCTCGGTTGCGAGGTCATTGCGACTGAATACTTCCACCTTATCAATGAAAACGATGCCGTTTAAATGGTCGATTTCATGCTGCAGGACGCGCGCGAACAATCCTTGCGCTTCGTAGGTATGCTGTTGGCCAATCAAGCTGGTTGCACGCACGCTAATGCGGCGATGACGTTTAACCGTGCCGAATGTGCCGGGAACGCTTAAACAGCCTTCCTCACCGTCTTCAAGCTCGTCTGACCGGCTGGTAATTTCTGGGTTAATGAAACTAAGTGCTCCGTCTTTTGTTTCAACGACAATGACTCGTCCATTGTAGCCGACTTGTGTCGCAGCTAAGCCAATGCCGTTCGCTTTGCGCATGGTAAAAACCATGTCGTCGATCAATTTTTTGATCTCCGGTGCGGTTGGGTTTTTAACCGGATCCATTGTTTTTCGGAGAAATGGATCGGGTTCATGTAAAATGGTGAGCATTTTGGCCATAAAGCCTAAAATACGGCGCGTTCCGGGTTGATAGTAAAGCTGCACGAATTATAAACAGAATTCATTGTTTTGTCAAGATTTAGACTTTTCGTTTCCGTTGTCTTTTCCGGCCTGCTTCCGACAAACGCCGCGCCG
>CAYHTI010000092.1:0-3859 GCA_964359515.1 uncultured Gammaproteobacteria bacterium
ATTCTTTCCAAGCTCCGTATCGACGAGCATTTTTCCGCGCAGGACGGGCGCTTTGATTACACGTTTAACGACCAAAAGACCGATGTCCGTGTTTCGATCTTGCCGATCACGGAAGGGGAGAAGGTTGTTATGCGTTTACTCTCCGAACGCGCGCACCACTTGACCCTGGAAGAACTTGGGTTTTCACCGGCCGACCTTGATAAGGTGAAAATCGCCTTGGGGCGTCCGCATGGCATGATCCTCTCGGCCGGTCCGACAGGTTCAGGTAAGACGACCACGCTGTATTCCATCATCCAGCTGATCAATGATCGCAGCGTCAATATTTCCACGATTGAGGATCCCGTCGAATACAATATCGAAGGCATCAACCAAATTCAGGTGAACCCAAAAACGAACCTGACCTTCGCGAAAGGTTTGCGCTCCATCTTGCGTCAAGATCCTGACATTATCATGGTTGGTGAAATCCGCGACGAAGAAACCGCTGATATCGCGGTCAATGCTGCTATGACTGGCCACCTCGTGCTGTCCACCATCCACGCGAATAACTCGGCCACAGTTTTGCCGCGTTTGATCGACATGAAAGTCCAGTCGTTTTTGGTGGCGTCTTCCATCAATATTATCATTTCGCAGCGCCTTGTCCGCCGCATTTGCCGCCGCTGCATTTACAGCGTCGAGTTAAACAAGAAAGAATTAGACGCGATCTCGCGCTTCATCCCGGTGCGCGACCTGCTCAAAAAGCCGAACTTGAAGAAGTTGCGAACCTATCGCGGCCATGGCTGCAGCATTTGCGGCCATTCAGGTTACACGGGACGCGTCGGTATTTATGAAATCATGTTGATGGACGAAGAAATGCGCCGCGCCGTTATTGAAGAGAAAAGCGCGAGCGTCATTGAGGCCTTGGCCCGTAAGCGCGGCATGACCACGATGCTTGAAGACGGGGTCGATAAAGTGATCCAAGGAGTGACGACCGTTGAAGAAGTCTTGCGCGTCATGGCCGACGCGTAACGCGGAATTTTAGACCGTAATACAAAAACATGCGCTTCAAATACACAGCTTTTACGGAAAAGGGCACGCAGATCAAGGACATGGTGATCGCGAAAAACAAAAAAGCGGCGGAAAGCCGTTTGGCCTCCCGTGGCCTCGTCGTGGAATCGATCAAGCCGGATCGCGTTGGCGCCGTACTTGAGCTTGCCCGTTCCAGCGTCTCCGGCGTAAGTTTTAAGGACCTCATCATTTTCACGCGCAACCTGTCGGTCATGGTGAAATCTGGGTTGACTTTGGATGAGAGCTTGAGCATTTTGGCGGAACAATCCACGAATCCGCGTTTGACCCGCATCTTGGTACAGCTAAATGAGCAGATCCAGGCAGGCAAGACCTTGTCCGAAGCGCTTGCGCAGAATCCAAAGGTGTTTTCCAAATTGTATGTGAGCATCGTTTCCGCGGCCGAGCGCAGCGGCACGCTTGAACAAAGTCTCAAGTACCTGACGGATCAGCTGACGCAGACCTACGAAGTGCGGGTAAAAATCCGCAATGCCTTGTTTTACCCGACGGTGGTACTCACGGCGACATTTAGCGTCATGATCTTGCTTTCGATTTTTGTTTTGCCAAAGATAACGAAATTATTTTCCAGCTTCAAGACGACCTTGCCGCTCGCGACGCGGGCGATTATCGCCATTTCCGATTTTGCCACCGCGCACACTTTTTTTCTACTCGTGTTACTTGGGTTACTGGTGATCGTCACCCCTTTTGTTCTGCGGCTGGCTGTTTTGCGGCCGCTTACTCACCGCCTATTGCTTAAAATACCCATTGTTCGTCATTTTTCTCGGTTTTTTAATATCGCCTTGTTTTGCCGGACCCTGGGCACATTGCTTATCAGCGGCGTGCCGATCAACCAAGCCTTGGCGATTGCTTCCGAGACTATGCGCAATATTTTTTATTCTAGGGCCTTAAACGATATTGTCGCCGTCCAGCAGACCGGAGAAACCCTCGGCGCGCTGTTGCGACAATATCCCAAGCTGTTCCCGCCGATGGTGCATCGTATGATCGCCGTAGGCGAAGAAAGTGGAAACATGGAAGAAATCCTCTTATTCCTTGCTGATTTCCATGAAAAAGAGATCGACAACCTTTCCAAAAATTTGACGAACATTATGGAGCCCGTGCTGCTCATTGTGATCGGTTTGGCCGTGGCCGTGGTGGCGCTTGGCATTATCACGCCAATCTATCAAATCACCGGAAGCTTCCAGTTCAAATAATCTTGTTGTTTTTATGTCCAGGCCCCTTGGCTTTACTTTTATTGAGCTGCTGGTTGTCTTAGGTGTCTTGGCAGTGGTTACGATTGTTGCCGCTCCGTTTATTGCCTCTTCTATTTCCCGCAATAATTTACAGACTTCAGCTTGGACTTTGATCGATGATTTGCGTCGCGCGCAGGCGCAGTCGATGGCAGCCCACACGAATAGCGCTTGGGGAGTCCACCTTCAGATGGACAGGCAGGTGTTTTTTCGCGGAGCTGTTTATAATGTTTCTGATCCAGACAATATAGTAACCATCCTGCCGGCGACGATTACGATTTTCGGATTTACCTTGAATGGGGGCGGCAGCGATGTACGCTTCAGCAAAGTACGGGGAGATACTTCCGACTATGGTACGATCACGCTACAAGACAGTAGCAGTAATGAGACGATCACGATAACCATCAATGCCGCCGGGCATATCGAATAACTATGTTAAGTTGCTTCCGCAAAAAACAGCAAGGACAGACTCTCGTCGAACTGATGATTGCCGTCGCTATTTTTGCATTGTTTGGGACGGCGATTGTGGCGGTAGTTTTGGACAGTCTCGTCTCTACGGAATCGGGGGCGGATAGCACGCAGGCAGTATTTTTAGCGCAAGAGGGCATCGACGCAGCGCGCAGCATCCGCGATAATGGCTGGCTCAATTTAACCAACGGCAACCATGGGCTGCAGCGTACGGGGGGGTATTGGTCATTTTTGGGGGCCTCCGAGGTTATTGACGGCACATACACTAGGGTGATTGCCGTCTCTGACGTCAACCGCGATGGCAGCGGCAATATTGTGACGAGCGGCGGCACAGTTGACCCGCGCACTAAGCTGGTCAGCGCAACGGTTTCCTGGACGCCGGGTGTTTTCGTGCCGCGCGCCGTATCCGTGCAAGCTTATTTGGTCGATTGGAATGTTTATGATTGGACGCAGACCACAGACGCGGATTTCAATGCTGGCACACATGGCAGTACCGTGGTCAGCGGCAGCGGCATGGCCGCCAATGTCGTCCTGGTCCAGACCGTGGGCGGCGGCGGTGGCGATCCTGAATGGGCTGTTGGCGGCGGACAAACTTATACGGACACGACGGACACGGATTTTAGCGCGGGTACATACGTTAACACGCTCGTATCTGGTACGGGTACAAGCGGGAAAGTGACTCTGACAACGCAGAGCACTTGGACGCAAATTAACCCGCCGTTCAGCACGGTCGACGTCAATGCCGTGTCCAGCAACTGGGCGGTCGGTGACAATGGCGACATTTTTTATTGGAGCGGTTCGATCTGGATTGAGGCCAGTTCGCCCACGGTCGAAGGATTGTACGGCGTATCAGAAGTATCGCCCACGGAAGCTCATGCGATTGGCAATAACGGCACGTTTCTCCGTTATAACGGCACAAACTGGGTTTCCGAGTCTTCTCCCAGCCCCCATCGCATGAACGGCATTTCCATGGTGAATTCGGCGTTTGGTGTGGTGGCGGGCGATTCTGGTGACATTGCGCATTGGAATGGAACGGTCTGGAGTTTGGTGAGCTCGCCGACCGGAAAAAAGTTAAATGGCGTTGATATGCTTTCCACGTCGGA
>CAYHTI010000093.1:0-3849 GCA_964359515.1 uncultured Gammaproteobacteria bacterium
GGAGCTCTCGAACCCCAGCGCCTTTTGGTTACTTTTGGGCGCCAAAAGTGACAAAGAAAAAACAAAGTGTGAAAGAAAATAAAACTCTATTACAAAAGACCCCCTGTTTCAGGGGGTCTTTTCTTAAATCATTCCTTTGGCAGTTCACTCGGTTCATCCGCCCTATCAGTATTAGGCGCCTCAGCCGCAGCCACAGCCTTGGCTAACACCTTCTCACGCATTTCTTGCACCATGGTCGGCTTATCGCGTAAATAGGCAATGGCAGTTTGCCGACCTACGCCCAGTTTTTCCTCGCCATAAGCGTAACTATTCCCGCGCTTTTCGACAATGCCATAGGTCACAGCCGTATCGAGGATATCAGCCTCTTTCGCGATGCCGACATTGTACATAATATCGAATTCTGTGGAACGGAATGGCGGCGCAACTTTGTTTTTCACAATTTTCACCTTAACGCGGTTGCCGATAATTTTGTCGGCTTGCTTGATCTGAGCAGCGCGGCGGATTTCGATGCGTACGGACGAATAAAACTTCAGCGCCGTGCCGCCCGTCGTGGTTTCCGGGTTTCCAAAAAACACGCCGATCTTCATGCGCAGTTGGTTGATGAAAATAACGACGGTGTTGGACTTACTGATGATGGCCGTAAGTTTACGTAAAGCCTGGCTCATTAAACGCGCCTGCGTTCCCATTTGGGACTCACCCATCTCGCCTTCAATTTCAGATTTTGGTGTCAAAGCAGCTACTGAATCGACAACGACGACGTCGACGGCACTGGAACGCACAAGCGTATCAACGATTTCTAAAGCCTGCTCACCGGTATCAGGTTGCGACACTAACAAGTCATCAATTTTGACGCCAATTTTACGTGCATATTCTGGATCCAAAGCATGCTCGGCATCCACGAAAGCGGCAATACCGCCCATTTTCTGCACTTCAGCGACGATATGCTGAGCCAAGGTCGTTTTGCCTGAAGACTCCGGTCCATAGATTTCAATAACACGGCCGCGCGGCACGCCGCCGATACCCAAAGCGAGGTCAAGGGACAGGCAACCCGTCGGAATGACATCAATATCAACGCGCTTAGCCTCACCAAGTTTCATGATTGCGCCTTCGCCGAAACGTTCTTTAATCTGGCGCATAGCTTCCTGCGCAGCTCCGGCTCGTGCTTTTGTTTGCTTATCTTTTTCCTTTGACATATATCTGGGCGGGCCGTGCGCGAACGGCCCCTACGATTCAACAATTAAAAAAACCAATCAACGAGACAACGCTTGGGGACATCAGGCGCGGTTTGTTGTTCGTATATTGGTTTTGTATTTCTGTGTTTGCACCGCTGGTTTCAGAACCCGGTCGGGGTTATGAAATCGGCGGTTCAACCGTATCGGACGTGATGGTGGGCTGTTCGGTGACAATAATTTTGCGGTAGACCTTGCTTTCGCGGCTGTATTTTTTCTTTGCTTGAATTTCAATGACATTGACACCCGGCAGCAAAGCCACGTTTTCGTTAAAACGCCCTTGCGCATTCGTGAGGATGATTTGGTTATTGATAAAAATTTCAGCCTCAGGCTCGGTTTGCCCGCGGACCTGCACTAATTGCTTGGTCAATAATTGCTCTTCGGCTGGGGAATCTACCACTAGCTGCGGCGGCTGACGAAGTTGGTAAAGTTCCAATCCCAAGTAGGCAATCACCGCGCAAACGACCGTCGTGGCAACGGCTAAACGTGCATAGCGAGGCAGCTTCCAAAGGTCGCTGCTTTTAACGCCCATGCGGCTGCGCGGAACATTGATGAGCACGGGCTGCAATTTTTCAAACAACTTCCATTCTTCTTCAAATAAGGTCACGAGCGGAGGCACATGCAAGCCGAGCCAGTCGCCATATTGCTTTACGAAGTTACGGCTGTAAATGAGGCACGGCAAGCGGGCATAGTCCCCCTGCTCAAGCGCTTCGATGTAAAATGAAGAAATTTGCAGATCATGTGCCGCATCTTCCACGGTCGCTTGCCTCTGCTGGCGGGCAAATACCAAGAGCTCGGCCACCGTTTGGATGGCGTTGATCGGCTTAGAACGAAAGATAACCGAATGCATTTCCCTCATAGCTACTCTTATGCGACTGAGGACTCCTCTTCTTCTTCGTCATCCGTTTCTTGAATCGTTTCGCCGGCATCGGCTGAGACCTCGTCGCTCGCTTCAGCGACAAAATCCGGATTGCCGTCCGTTTCCCCTGACATCGTACCATCCTCACCAGGCCTGATCAAGACTTCACGGGCGCGCGAACCATCGGCAGAGCCAATAATTCCGGCCTCTTCCAGCAAATCCACCAGCCGGGCCGCACGGGCATAACCAATGCGTAATTTGCGCTGCAAATAGGATGTCGACGCCTTTTGCGCCTTGATGACAATTTCTTTTGCCTCGTCAAATAACTCATCGCCGTCGCCGTCATCCGCCTGGAACGCGGTCGGCGTCGCCTGCTTCTGTGTGACATCCTCAACAAACTCTGGCTCACCGATTTCATCCGCTAAAAAGGAAACGATGCGTTTGACCTCATGCTCCGAAACATAGGGCCCTTGGATGCGCTTCGGTTTCGACACTTCAGCGGAACTAAACAACATATCGCCGCGGCCGACGAGTTTCTCAGCGCCGTAGGAATCAAGGATGGTACGCGAATCAACGGCCGAAGCAACGCTGAAGGCGATACGTCCTGGAATATTAGCCTTTAACAAACCGGTGATAACATCGACGGATGGGCGCTGCGTGGCCAAAATCAAATGGATGCCAACGGCGCGAGCCATTTGTGCCAAACGGATAATATACGTTTCTACGTCTTGCGCCGCCACGATCATCAAGTCGGCCAACTCATCGATAATCAGCACGATATAAGGCAAGGGTTCTTCAGCGACTTCATTATAAGATTCTATATTGCGCTTCCCTTTCGCGGCTAAAGTCTCGTAACGATGGTCCATTTCAGTCACCAGCCATTTCAAAGCATTAATGGTCTTCTTCACGTCGGTAATGACTGGCGTCAACAAATGCGGGACACGGTTATAGACCTGCAATTCTACGCGCTTAGGATCCACCATGATAAAGCGCAGGCTATCTGGCCCGTGTTGGTACAGCAAAGACAAAATCATGGCATTGATGGCTACGGATTTACCGCTGCCCGTAGCACCAGCCACCAACATATGCGGCATTTTTTCCAAGGCGATAGCGTATGATTTGCCAGAAACATCTAAGCCTAATGGCAAAACCAGGACGTTTTCCTTTTTGAGCTTGCGATGCTCCCGGCTCATCAAAAGGTCTTTGAGACCGACCACGGCGCCTGATTTATTGGGCACTTCAATGCCGATCAGCGAACGGCCTGGAATAGGCGCTTCAATACGGATCGGATGGGCGGCCAAAGCAAGAGCTAAGTCGTTATTGAGCGTGACGATCTTGGTCAATTTAATACCCTCGGCCGGCTTCATGGTGTACTGCGTCACGGTTGGACCGATATTGATCTCGTCCATCTCCACGTGAATATTGAAATTTTCAAACGTACGACGGATGATTTCCTTGTTTGCATTCACATCGCCGCTATTGGGGTTGCTGTGGCGCTCATCAAGTAAATCCAAAGGAATTTTCACCTGGCGACGACGCACTGGTTGCACGTCCATGATCTCTTCTTCGGCTTCGGTCGTTTCTGCGCCTTTGACGATGTTGGGTTTGGCCGATTGTTCCGGCAGGTCTAGACCTGCCGCTACACCCTCTCCTACCGATTCTTCTTCCTGCGGGTCTAGATCCTCCGCGACATCTTCTTCGGTTTCATCGTCTTCTTCCTCTTCCATCAATGCCTGCTTCTCTTCCTGCCAGCGCATCCAC
>CAYHTI010000094.1:0-3808 GCA_964359515.1 uncultured Gammaproteobacteria bacterium
AGCGTCGTGCCAACCATCTTAAACAACATTAAAACAAGCGCGGCGTAGACCGCCAAAGCAATGACCGCGACAAAACCCAGAAAACGGTAGTATAGCACCATGAAAATCATGACCAAGGCGAGGCCAATGAGTCCCGCCCTCATGCTGCGCTGCAAGGACTCAGTGCCAAGGCTAGCTCCGACGTTTTGCTGCTGAATAAGATTAACAGAAACTGGCAAGGCACCATCTTTTAGCTGACGGGCTAAATCACGGGCGGCTTCGATGGAGAAATCTCCAGTGATGACAGCCTCGCCCGTCGAAATCTCGACTTGAACAGTGGGAATGCTGATCGGCTGGCCGTCGAGGTAGATGGCAATTTGCTTGCCCAAATTACGGCGCGTCAGTTCAGCAAACAATTTGGTGCCCTCATCGTCAAATTTGATCGACACTTGCGGCGCGCTTGTTTGTTGGGCGAAAACGAGTTGCGCATCGACAACATTCGTACCAGAAAGCCCCGTGTTCTTGTATGGCTCCGGAGATGGCAAGAAATCAGAATCATTCTTTTTATCGAAGCTAATCACATGAAAAGCGGTCTCGCCGTAGGGGCGCTCCGATCGCTTATAAATGAGGTGGAAGCCATAATCTGTTTCAGCTGGAGCGGAAATCGTGCCGACGGGTACTGCTTTTGCGGCATTCTCGAATGCCTCTACCGTGGTCTTGGGGGCGATGAAACCTAGATCACCGCCATTGGTTTGGGCGGTCGGGTCAGTGGAAAATTCCTTCGCTTTTGCGGCAAAATTTTGGGGGGTTACTTCTTTTGCCAATTCTGTGATCTTGTTCAGCGCCTCTTCGCGGGTCAGCTTGCTTTCACAGCCAGTGGAACCCTCATAGCAAATAAGAATATGGCTCAATTCCATCTCTACATCGCTTTCCTTACGGTCGTCCACACGCACAATGTGATACGCCTCGTCGGTTTCCACCACGCCGGCCACTACTTTGCCGATAAGTGTCTTGCGGGCCGCATCGATGAGCTCATTGTGGGTCGTCGGTGTTACAAAACCCAGGTCACCGCCGGTTTCTTTCGTTTTACTGTCTTCAGAAAATTCTTTAGCAAGCTCTTCAAATGATTCACGGCCTGTCGCCAAGCGGGCGCGGATACCGTCAGCCTTCGTCTTTTGCGCGCGATTAAAATCGTTGATTTGCTGCTGCTCTTCCGCAGTAAGCTCGCGCACAGGCTGTTCATTCACCTCACGGAACTCCAAAAGCGGAGTTTCACCAATGCGCTTATTCGCGGTTTTGGTGTCGACACCGGCCAACTCGACAACTAATCGGTTATCGCCGGAAACCTGGACGCGCGGCTCTGAAACGCCTAAAGCATTAACGCGTCGTTCAATGCGGTCGCGCAAACGTGCCATGGCCTCGGCGCGGTCAAGTACTTCAACCTTGCTTAAATCGCCTTCATAAATCAGCTGCGCGCCGCCTTGTAAATCCAAGCCAAGTGAAAAAGGGCGATCAGGGAGCGGGTCGATTTGCCAATCCTTCGTGGCTTCGGCTTGCGCCAGCTTGCCGTTTACCCAACCGATTGCCTGATTATAAGGTTTGGTATAGTCGTAGCCGAAAGCGAACAATGACAAGACAATGATCAGCAGAACAGCCCAACGAACCTTGCCGCGGGGCGAAGGATTGGTGATAGGGCGCAGAAGACGCTTAGGCAAGGAGGCAATCCGTTTCCACATAAAATGAAGGCCACGAGCCCATGCCCGTGGTGATCAGTCAGGTTCTAGCCAAGATCTTAAAACCCTTAAGATATGGCCATTTTTTAAAGTGCCTCCATTATAACAGAAGAACTTGTTGCGTCAATCCTGGCGCAGCCCACAGCAATCTATTGACAAAGTCGCCGGAGATTCGTATACTGTGCTCATTAGATTTAAGAAAAAGTTGGCCCTTATCCAACCCACGGGTTGGACGGCTTTCTTTTTTCCGGAAGACTATGGCAACAAAAAAAGCCGCTGGTTCAACTACATTAGGCCGTGATGCCGTCGCCAAGCGACTTGGCGTTAAGCGTTTTGACGGCCAACCCGTACGTCCTGGCATGGTGTTAATTAAACAACGCGGCACAAAAATCCGTCCTGGCAAGCATGTCCGCCGCGGCGCTGACGACACGTTGTACGCAGCGATCGCTGGAACCGTGAAATTCACGAACCGCAAAGTGAAATTGTACACCGGGCACCTCAAGTCTGCCCGCTTCGTCAATATCATTCCCGCAACAAAGTAAAAGATTTACATCAACAAAACGCCCTGTCCAATCGGACAGGGCGTTTTACATTAGTTTAATGTCTTCATCGCCACATCGCCGCTGATGCGCCGGCCGGGCTTCTCGATCCTGATTTGACCCGTGAGCATGCGCCGATTCGACTGTGGAGATTCAATGACTTCTTGCACTTGCTCATAGCCAGGCTTACTCGCTTTGACCACATAATCCCCTGGCTGCGGTAAGAAGCTGAAGCGACCTTCATAATCACTCAGACGGCTTGCCACGACTTTGCCATAGGCTGGATCAATCAATTGGATCGCCGTAAGGGGTAAAACGGCGTTCGTGGCAATTTCAAAGACGACGCCCCAGGCTTTTTCTAATTTACGCCGCAATTTTAACTGCGCGGCAAAGAGTAGAAAGTATACGCAAGCAATGACGACGTTTGTCATATTGAAAACGGCATAAGCCAGTAGACAACTGAAGAGAAAACCTACCAATAACAAGGGCGTAGCAAGATGCTCACCGAAGCGTTGCACAGACAGCAAAGATTTACTAAGAACCGAAGCAAGTTGCCAATCACGCCGTGTATTGAACGGATCGAGCGGTATATGGGGCGCGAACACCGATTCTTTCTGTACAGACATACCGCGCTCTTCCTGATAGACGCGGTCGAAGCCACCGTCATCTGCCGCGGTAACAATTTGGCTCGGAAATGAATACTGGGGCTTAGAAACGGAAAGACGGTAAGAACCCGGCGGAAGCAAGACGTCGTATCTACCCTGTTGGTCGGTAACGGTCGTTGAAACCAGCTTGCCTTCGCCGCTTTGATAGACGCGCACGATAGCAAGCGCAAGTGGCTGTTTAGTGATGCTGTCATACACAACACCAAAAGTATTTGCTTTCCCACGGCCTTTTCTGCGCCCAAGCAGGCCGAAAAGCCAGACAAGCAAGTGCTGAATCAGCACCGGGGCATAAGGCAAGTACCCCCAAAGCGGTACACTTGAGATCACGATGATAGGAGCCGCCGCAGATAGCGTGGTTTGCAAGATGGGTTCCTGTTCCGACAATGACTGAACGGCCTGCTTACGGAATTCATTGATCGTCGTAGCAAAGGAACTGGAAGAAACAACGGTTTCAAAATCCGCAATGATCTGCCCGCTTAAGGCACGCGCCAATTGTATTTGCCCGACAACCACTCGTTCAGAACGCAAATCCCCCTTTGCGGCGATCGCTTCGATTTTAACTGACTGTTCTTGACCGGGAAGAACTCCTAGACTTTCAGCACTGACAAAGGTGCGCCAGTTGCCATTCGCATCGCTGACAACGATAGAAGTAACCGAGTCATTGAAAATCAAGGTTACCAGCGTAAATGGCTCGCTTGTCGTACCAGTAAACTCGATTTGCTCGTCGTGCGTTTGTGCGAAACCGGTAACAATTAGGCTGGTACCGTTCTGCACAGAAAGGCTGAAGCTTCTACCATCATAGGATGAGGTTGTTTGCGCTGGTTCAATGGCAGGCTCAATGCCCGGGGTAAACGCCTCTTCTATAATTTGATCGATGATGACTGTTTCTTCT
>CAYHTI010000095.1:0-3805 GCA_964359515.1 uncultured Gammaproteobacteria bacterium
CATACGCCAGAACTGCCAGCGGAAAGAGATATGGCCGCAGTGAAGCGTTTTCTTGTCCAGAACCATATCACGTATCCCATAGCCGCCGATTTCGATGAAGTCATGTGGCGTACCTACGCCAACCGTTATTGGCCCACGCTTTACCTTATTGACCGGCAGGGAATGATCCGTGAGCGCCACATCGGCGACGGAGGATATACAAGAATCGCCCAAGACATTGAGCACCTCCTCGCCACATAACTCCAACGCTTTAACCTTTGAACCAATTAACCGACTAACTCTGTCTTATGAAACCCGTTGCCATCTACACCACCCCCACCTGCGGCTTCTGTAAGTTAACCAAGGATTTTTTGAAAAAGAACAATGTGAGTTTTACGGAATTTGATGTCTCAGCCGATACGGCCAAGGCCCAAGAAATGGTGGAAAAAAGCGGCCAGATGGGGGTGCCCGTCGTGGTGATCGGATCGGGTGATACAGAGGAGCTCATTGTCGGCTTTGACCAGCCGAAGCTCATGAGTGCGCTTGGATTGAAATAGAAAATTTAGTACTGCAAAGTCCGGTACCCAAGCACTCTGATGAGAGTGGTACCGGGCTTTTCTTTTCGCTTTTCCACAATAGGCACTAGGCATCGGTGCGAGGAAGTTGTAGCATGCAACATGTATCTATGAAAAAAGTGTATATCGCTTCTGACCATGCCGGGTATGCGCGCAAGGAGATCTTGAAGATTCACCTTGAGCAGCGTGGTTTCGACGTGACTGATTATGGTCCGGACGAGCTAAATCCGCAGGACGACTACCCGGATTATGCGGTACCGCTCGCCCAGGCGTCGTCACAAGACAAGATCCCTGGCATCGTTTTATGTGGAAATGCCGAAGGAGTCTGTATCGTCGCCAATAAAGTGAAGGGAATTCGAGCGGCTCTCGGCTATAGCATCTATGCCGCACAATCAAGCCGCTCAGATGATGACAGCAATGTACTCTGCGTGCCTGGTCGGACTTTAAGCGACCAAGAAGCGAAAGACATTGTTGATACCTGGCTTGCCACGCCCTTTTCCGGGGAGGAGCGGCATCTACGCCGCTTAAAAAAAGTAGCTGATTTAGAAAAGTAAGCCGTTTCCCTATGAATTTCGAAATTATCCCGGCCATCTTGGTCGAAAATCAAGAAGAGTTCGTTGAACGCATTAAACAATGCGAAGATTTTGCCGAGACCGTGCAATGGGATGTGATGGATGGCCAATTTGTCGACCATATGACATTTTCCGACATCGCTGCCCTGCAGGACGTGGATACGGTTTTAAATATCGAAGCGCATTTGATGGTCGACCATCCCGAAGAACTTTTGGCCGACTTGGAACGCGCTGGTATCGACCGCGTTGTCGCGCATGCCGAGAGCGCGGATGACTTGGTGTCCCTGGTTAAAAAAATGAAAGATCACGATTTTGAAGTGGCGATCGCGATCAATCCAGAGACGCCGATCAGCGTGCTGGAGCCGGTGGCCGAGCAGCTGGACCAGGTCTTGGTCATGACGGTTGTACCTGGTTCAGCCGGGCAAAGTTTTCTGCCTTCGCAGTTGGAAAAGGTTAAGGTGTTGCGCAAAAAATACCCGAAATTAAATATTGCGGTCGACGGCGGCGTCAATGCGGCAAATATTGTCTCGGCAAAAGAGGCTGGAGCAAACAGATTTGCCGCGAACTCTTCAATTTTTAACGCGCCGGATCCGGTCAGCGCCTTTGAACAGCTGCAGTCCCTTGTTGCATAATTCAGCTTTAGTTTTCACGTGCAAATGATACGGCCCGCGTCTGCGGGCCTTTTAATATTCCGCTGGGCATGACCTGTGATACACTACGGGCATATGACCATCCGTGAACTCGAACGCAAGGCGTACGATTTGCGCCAGGACCTGATCAAAATGTTGGTTGAGGCAAAATCAGGCCATTCAGCCGGACCTTTGGACTTGGCCGAATTTTATACGGCCATGTATTTTCACGTTTTAAACCACGATCCCAAGAATCCAGCCTGGCCAGAGCGCGACCGACTTTGTTTATCTTGCGGCCATGTCGCGCCAATTCGCTACACGGCCATGATCCACGCTGGGTATCTGCCGATGTCAGAACTCATGACCTTGCGAAAATTTGGCACGAAGTTACAGGGGCATCCTGGCTACCAAGAATGGCCGGCACTTGAGCATTCTTCCGGCCCATTGGGACAGGGTTTGTCTGTAGCCATTGGCATGGCCCTTGCTGCGCGCATGAACCATGAAAAGCATTTTGTGTATTGCCTGACCAGTGATGGAGAGCAGAATGAGGGACAAATCTGGGAGGCCGCCATGTTTGCCGGCAAAAATCGTTTGAATAACTTAATCGCCTTTATCGACCGCAACAATATCCAAATCGACGGCATGACGGAAGACATTATGCCGCTCGAGCCGCTACGTAAGAAGTGGGAGGCGTTTAACTGGCATGTGCAGGAAATCGACGGCCATAACATGGAGCAGATTATCGATGCGGTAAATACGGCAAAGGCTGTGGTGGAAAAGCCCTCCATGATTATTTTACATACCATTGCCGGCAAGGGCGTGCCCTTCATGGAATACGACTACACCTGGCATGGTAAGCCACCGAAACCAGAAGAGGCCGAGCGTGCTTTGAAAGCATTGCGAACCTTGCAAGGGAAGATAACGGGGGAGCACGAATAAATCATATGCCCGTAAATCCATCTGCCAATTTAATCGAAGATGTCTTTAGCCAGGACATCAAAAAAGTCCCGACTCGCAATGGATTCGGTGATGGTTTAGTGCAAGCTGCAATCGATGACCACAATGTCGTCGGTTTGACTGGCGATCTGGTGGAGTCCACGCGTATGCTGGCTTTTGCGCAAAAATTTCCTGAACGTTTCATCGAATGTGGCGTGGCTGAACAGAACATGGCTGGTGTTGCGGCTGGCCTTGCTTTGTCGGGTAAGGTGCCATTTGTTTCCACCTATGCTGTTTTTTGCCCTGGACGCAATTGGGACCAGGTCCGCGTCAGCGTTTGCTATAACAAGGCGAACGTAAAGCTGACCGGTGCGCATGCCGGTATCTCCGTCGGGCCGGACGGAGCCACGCATCAGGCGCTGGAAGACATTGCGATCACGCGCGTCCTGCCAAACCTTGTCGTCCTCGCCCCTTGCGATGCGCCTTATACGAAGCAGGCAACGATCGCGGCCGCGAAGCATGTCGGGCCAGTTTACTTGCGCTTTGCACGCCATGATTCACCTGTGTTTACTACCGAGAAGACGCCGTTTCAGATTGGTAAGTCGGTTGTCCTTTGGGAGGGCGGTGATGTGGCTATTGCCGCTTGCGGGCCCGTTTTATACGAAGCCTTGTTAGCCGCGCGTGATTTGGATCAAGAGGGGATTGGCTGCCGCGTTATCGATGTCACCAGTATCAAGCCACTCGATGTCGCCACACTTGTGCAAGCGGCGCAAGACTGCGGCGCTTTCGTGACCGTTGAAGAACATCAAATTCATGGCGGCATGGGCTCGGCTGTTGCGGAGGCGTTAGCCTGGAATCATCCTGTACCCATGGAGAGCGTTGGCATGAAGGATCGTTTTGGTGAATCTGGAGAGCCACAAGAACTTATGGAAGCGTTTGGGCTGGTTGCCAAGGACATAAAGGCGGCGGTTAAGAAGGTGATACAGAGGAAATAGCATCTGTCATCCCCGCGTCCCGAAGGGATCTCCGCACACTAATAAGTTGCGGAGACAGGCGGGGATCCACTAACCTCGTGAAACGTCCTTAGGTTCTGGATTCCCGCCTCCGCGGGAAT
>CAYHTI010000096.1:0-3738 GCA_964359515.1 uncultured Gammaproteobacteria bacterium
AGATGGTTGGCACGACGCTTACCTTGTCTGGTGTCGCCGGCTTTCTCTTGTCGATTGGCATGGCCGTTGATGCTAATGTTCTTGTCTTTGAGCGTTTCCGTGAAGAACGGGCCAAGGGCAGGGAATTAATGGATGCTATCGAAATTGGTTTCTCGCGCGCTTGGACCTCTATCCGCGACAGCAATGTTTCGACATTGATCACTTGTTTAATCCTGGCGTACATGGGAACGAGCATCATTCAGGGTTTTGCGGTAACATTGGCGATCGGTGTAATTGTCAGTATGTTTAGCGCCATTATCGTGACACGCAACTTGCTCCGTCTCATGCTCGTCTGGCCAGTTCGGCATTTGACGGTGTTGTTTGGCAGCGGCTGGCGTCTTCGCGGTTAAATTAACTTGCTCCGCAAACTTTATTATGATCCCTTTTATTAAACTTCGTCCGATTTGGTACGGTCTTTCTACCGCCTTGATGCTCCTATCGATTCTTGGCGTCGTCGTGCGCGGCATCCCGTATGGCATCGACTTTACTGGGGGCAGCTTACTTGAAATTGCGTACACGGAAGAAGCCGTCGGTCCTGAAAAAATCAACGAAGCTTTGCAGAAAAGCGGCATCGCGAATGCCAATGTGCAGAAAGCCGGCGAGAACGGGTATGTGTTGCGCATGGCTGAAATCGACGATGAGACGCATAGCAAACTGCTCGCGGAACTGCGCGCACAAATCGGGCAGACCGTCGTCTCGCCAAACGTGGATATCCAGTCCGAATCAGGCTTGCTAAACATCGGTGACCTCGACGTTACCTTCGATTCTCCTGACGGATCCAAAAACAGTAATGCCGTTATCGAACGTCGCTTTGATACGGTCGGACCGGTGATTGGGAAAGAATTAAAGGTAAAGTCCGTGCAGGCCCTCATCCTCGTGCTTTTAGCCATCATGGCTTATGTCGCCTGGGCATTCCGCAAAGTTTCTTGGCCGGTACGTTCGTGGAAATATGGTGCGGTTGCGGTTTTAGCGCTTTTTCATGACGTGATCATCACGTTTGGAGCCTTTATCTGGGCATCAGCAATTTTTGGTTGGGAGGTTGATACGGTGTTTATTGCTGCTTTGCTGACCGTCCTCGGTTATTCTGTAAATGATACGATTATCGTGTTTGACCGCGTTCGCGAAAATTTGCCGCGAATGAGCGAGTCTTTTGAGGGGATCGTGAACGCCTCGGTAAATCAAACCATGGGACGCTCGATCAATACCACCCTTACGACCTTGCTCGTTTTAGTCGCCATTTTGCTTTTTGGCGGTGAAACATTGCGTCCATTCATGTTCGCTTTGATCGTCGGCATCTTTTTGGGTGCCTACTCTTCAATATTTATCGCGAGCCCGCTACTCGTTACTTTGCAGCTTCGCGCAGCCAAAGTTAAGGTGAAATAACGGTTTTTCTCTAAGCAAAAAGCCCGCCGACATGGCGGGCTTTTTGCTTATTTTAGCGATAAAATCATATTTTTCTGTCGAGCGGGAATACCGGATTTGTTATAAGAAACCAGCATGTTTAGAGTCTCTTGACGTATTTTGTCTTTTATGCTATACTCGGGACGTTGTTAAATTACATAACAAATTGACATCTAATGTCTATTATTTAAACAGATGTTGATCCCAGCAACTGTTTGACTCACGATTATGTCCGGCAACGAATCCATTCTGGACAAGGTACTCGAAAATAAGCAGGCGGAAGAATTATATCAATTCGATCCGGCTCTTATTTTGCGATTGTTGTTCGCCGAACTTAGCGATCGTGAACAGCAGGTGTTGACGCGTCGTTTTGGCTTGTCCGGCGAGGCTCCTCAGACGTTGGAAATGATCGGACAGCAGTTCGGCGTCACACGTGAGCGTGTACGCCAAATTGAAACGGGGGGCATTAAGAAGCTCCGCAAAGTTGATGTTGCGCAAGGCCACCTCAAGCAGGTTGAAAGTGTCCTCTACCAAGTGCTTCACCAGCATGGTGGGGTCATGGAACAGGAGCATCTTTTGGATAGCGTCCTTGATCACCGCAGTGACTCGGAACAGCACCGTGCGATCCTTGTCTTTTTGATCGAGCGCCTTTTAGCCGAAAAGCTTGACCGTTTTTACCATCCCGAACAGTATCATGCTTCTTGGAAGCTGGTAACCGCGGAAGAACCTCGCATCGAAACGCTTTTAAACCGTCTCGTTTCCGTCATCGAATCACATGGTGAGCCGATTGAAGAAGACCTTTTGGTCGCGAAGACCTTGGAAGCTCTCGATGAAGATATTCACGAGCGCATTGTTCGCAGTCACTTGCGCATTAGCCGCAAGTTAAAACAGAATATTTTTGGCCACTGGGGCAAGATTGATTGGAACAGTATCACGCCCAAGCGCATGAACGACAAGATTTACCTTGTCCTCAAGCATGTCGCCAAGCCGATGCATTTCACTGAAATCGCTGAGAAAATTAATGAATTGAAGTTCGACCATAAAACGGCCTATCCGGCCACGGTCCACAATGAGCTGATTTTGGACGAAAAGTACGTCCTAGTTGGTCGCGGCATTTACGCTCTCTCCGAGTGGGGATACGAGCCAGGTGTTGTCGCCGACGTCATCGCGCGTGTCTTAGAAAAGCACCAAACGCCGCTGACACGCGAGCAAATTGTGGAAGACGTGCTTCGCCAGCGCATGGTTGGTAAGAGCACCGTCCACCTTGCATTAATGAATAAAGATCGCTTTGCAAAGACTGACGACGGCCGGTTTACTCTCAACTCAACACAACCAACGGCAAATTAATCAAAAAGGCGGGTAAAACACCCGCTTTTTTGCTTGGCCAGGATTTGTTACAATAGAGTCATCGTATGCCCTTTTCTTTTTTTTCGACCGAGTGGATTTCTGACTGGGTCCAGTCGCCGACATGGCTGCTGGTTGTTTTGTTGTTGTTAAACGTGCTGTGGATCCCCTTGCTTTGGTGGTTGGTCAAAGAAGTGTGGGCGTCTTGGAAGGAGTATGTCGCTAGCTTTTATAATGCTACGCGGCAGTTTGTTGTCCTCGCCGTAGATATCCCGCGTGATACGGAACAAACGCCCTTGGGAATGGAAGCAATCTTTAACCAGCTTGCCGGTGCCCATGGTTCATTAACGCAATGGGAGAAATTGTGGGAGGGCAAGTTCCAGGAGTGGTTTTCTTTTGAAATCGTGAGCATCGATGGTTATGTACAATATGTCATCCGTTGCCACAAAGATTTTCGCGACATTGTTGAGGCGTCGGTTTACGCCCAGTACCCGGACGCAGAAATTACCGAAGTCCGTGACTACGTTAATGATGTACCTTTAGAGTGGCCGAGTGAAGAGTGGGACATGTTCGGCACGGAGTACAACTTGGCCAGAGGCAGCGCGTATCCCATTCGCGTCTACCGAGAATTTGAAGACAAGGTGCGTGGTGAATTTCTCGATCCAATGGCTGGTCTTTTGGAAATCATGAGCAAGGTCGGAAAAGGGGAACAAATTTGGTATCAAATTCTTGCCGAGCCAATCGTAGATCCAGACTGGGTGCCAGACGCGCAAAAAGAAATTGACAGGCTGGTGGAAAAAAAGGGTGATGAGTCGGAAACCATTTGGCAGAAAATTGCAGCGGTTCCTGGATTTTTTATCGGAGCGCTGACCTCGGCAATTTTCCCTGAGTCGGCTGGTGAGGGCGACTCTCACAAAAAAGATGGCCCTCGTACGAATGTGCTGACATTAACTC
>CAYHTI010000097.1:0-3718 GCA_964359515.1 uncultured Gammaproteobacteria bacterium
GCGTCGCTCCTTTTTCCAGACGGAACAAGGATTTAACTCAACCTTGCCCGTGGGAAATGACGAACTCATGATCGGTTTTAACATGAATTCATCGCCGGCCGCGGCCAGCTTTCCCTTCATGTCTTCCGACCTGACTTCTGATACGGGCGTGTTGTACGGCATCAATCGCCACAATAATAGCCTGGTGATTTTTGATCGTTTCTCGCTCCAGAACGCGAATTATACGGTCTTTGCCACGTCCGGTGCCGGTAAAAGCTATGCGATTAAGTTAGAGGTGTTGCGCAGTTTGATGATGGGTTCCGATGTTATTATCATCGATCCGGAAATGGAATATAAACACCTTTCCGACGCTGTCGGCGGTACCTACATTAACGTCTCCCTTTCTTCGGAAAGCAAAATCAACCCTTTTGACCTGCCGCGCGCGGTTGGTTCGCAGCTTGAAGCCGGTGATATTTTGCGTTCCGCTGTTATCGCCATGAAAGGCCTAGTGCGCATCATGCTGCAAGATCAGAACAACCCGCAAGATCGTTTGACGCACAGCGATGATTCCTTGATCGACCGGGCTTTACTGGAAACCTATGCCAAGAAAGACATTACGTCTGACAGTGACCTGACAAAAGTTGAAGCTCCGTTAATGGAAGATTTCCAGGAAGTACTTAACGGGCTTGAGGGCGGTGAAAAGCTCGCTGGCCGTCTGGAAAAATATACGCGCGGCACGTTTGCCGGCTTGTTCAACCACCCGACCAATGTGGACATGAAAAATCAGCTGGTGATCTTTAGCGTGCGCGACTTGGAAGACGAACTGCGCCCCATGGCTATTTACATGATCGTCAATTACATCTGGAACGTCGTACGCTCCAGCCTGAAAAAGCGCATTCTCGTCATCGATGAAGCGTGGTGGCTCATGCAGCACGAAGACTCGGCTAAGTTTATTTTTGCCCTCGTCAAGCGTGCTCGTAAATACTATCTAGGCGTGACAACGATCACGCAGGACGTCAACGACTTTCTTGGTTCGCAATATGGCAAGGCTATCTTGAACAACTCGGCTATTCGCTTATTGCTGAAGCAGTCTTCCGCAGCCATCGACAATGTCGCACAGATTTTCTTGCTGACGGAAGGTGAGAAGTACTTGTTGCTTGAAGCCGCCGTCGGCGAAGGTATTTTCTTTGCCGGAACCAAACATGCCGCCATTAAGATTGTCGCTTCCTACACCGAAGACCAGTTGATTACTTCGGATCCTCGCCAGCTCTTGGAAATCGAAGATGCCAAACGCGAATTCGCTCAATCCAAGCAGGGCGGAGGCCAAGGTGAACCGGCCGACATGGCGATTTAACGTACTGTTATGACACCAGCCACACGATTACTCCTTGTTCTATCTGGATGCCTGGTCCTCTTTCTGGCCGTGGTTTTCTTGGTATATCCATACTTTCGTTCCGAGCCAGAAGCAGAAGGCCCCGTTGTCACGACACCGGTTGATCCAAGCACGCTTATACCTTTGCCGGCCGACCAGCCAGTGGCCCTAGCGCCTATTGACCAGCCCGTGGTGGAGCAACCTTTAGCTAACAATGAATCCATCCAGCGCGCCGAGGCGGAGCGTTTAACGCGTACCTTTGTTGAAACGTACGGCAGCTACTCAAATTTCAGCGATTTCAGCAATGTGACCAGCCTTGAACCATTCATGACCGAGTCCATGGTCGCTTATGCGCGCAGCCAGCGTCAGTCTTCTGAGAAGCAAAGCGTTAACGACTATTACGGCGTAACAAGCCAGCTGATCAGTCTGAACGTGACAAAGTTTGAACTTTCCAAAGTAGCAACCTTAAATTTTGTCATCCAGCAAGAAACCCAAGCTGGTTTAACAGCACCAATCCAAACGAGTTACCGCGACGGCCGCGTTGAGCTGGTATACCTTGACGGCCATTGGCTGGTAAACGGAGTCTTCTATAACTAATTAGCGCTTAACAACTTAAATCCCTGCCCAGAAACTTTTTATGTGGCAGAGATTTTTTTGTTTCATTTTAGACCAATTTTATCCGCAAGAGTGCGTTTCGTGTGCGGCCCCAGGCGGCGCCATATGCGTAGAGTGTGAGCAGTCGGTTTCCGCACATCCACAGGAGCAAGTGATTGGCAAGTTACGGGTGGAAAGCTCGTATGCTTATGATGAGCCCGCTTTATCTGCGGCCATTCAAGCCTGGAAATACGAGGGGATGACCGATGCCATCAAGCCCTTTATCGAAAAAGCGTGGTTTTTAGACCTGCAGGCTGACCTTGTCCTAGCCGTGCCATTACACCGGCGCCGTAAGCTCGAGAGAGGTTTTAACCAAGCCGAACTGTTAGCGAAACATGTGGCAGCACAAATCGGCGTGATAGTCGGACACGATCTTAAGCGCATCCGTTATACACCGCCGCAAGCAAAACAGGATGGGGAAGAACGCCGTAAAAATGTAAAAGACGCCTTTGTCTGGAAAGGCGAGAGCCTCGCAGGCAAGCAAGTTTTATTGGTCGATGATGTCGTGACTACGGGAGCAACCTTAAGCGCTTGCGCAGAGGCCTTGTACGCGGCGGGGGCCAGGGAAGTGCGTGCCTGGTGTTTGTGTAGGAGCAAATAGCTCGTTTAGTAAGCTTTTGCGAAAATTACGCGCTTGGAGGAAGGCTTGCCTGACTTGATACACAAGCCTTTCTCTTCAGCTTGGCTGAAAGGGATGCAGCGGATCGTGGCACCTGTTTCTTTTTTGATTTGCGCCTCCACGTCTGCGTCTCCTGACCAATGGGCCAAAACAAAGTTGCCGCCTTCAATGGCGCTGACAAAGTCGTCCCAGGTATCAATGGTTTTGGTGCGAGCTTTTTGGTATTCCAAAGCACGGGTGTAAAGGTTGGCTTGGATTTCCGTTAAAAGTTTTTGCACAGCTTCAGTGAGTTCGGCTAACGAGACCTTAATTTTTTCTCCCGTATCGCGGCGGACGAGAATGGCCGAATCATTGGCAATATCCTTTGGCCCAAGCTCAATGCGAACCGGAACACCTTTCTTTTCCCATTCAAAATATTTTTCGCCCGGTCGCATATCGCGCAGATCGGCGTGTGCCTTGATATTGGCCAATTTCAAGCTGGCCTGGATCTCCTTGGCCTTAGCGGACACGACGGCCTTATCCTTCTCTGAGGGTATAATGGCAGTGATTACGGCCTGGATGGAGGCAATCTTTGGCGGCAGGACAAGTCCTTTATCATCGCTATGGGCCATAATCAGGCCACCGATCGTGCGCGTGCTCAAACCCCAGCTCGTCTGCCAGCCGAATTGCTCAGTGTTATTTTGGTCGAGGAACTTCACGTTAAAAGCCTTAGCAAAATTTTGTCCCAGGTTGTGTGATGTCGCGTATTGCAAAGCCTTGCCGTCCTGCATCATTGCTTCAATCGTGTAGGTGCGAAGAGCGCCGGCAAATTTCTCGGACTCGGACTTTACTCCCGGAATAACGGGGATAGCCATGTAGTTCTCGGCAAAGTCACGGTAGATCTCCAGCATGTTGCGAGCCCGTTCATCGGCTTCTTTTTCCGTTTCGTGTACGGTATGGCCTTCTTGCCAGAGAAACTCCGTCGTGCGTAAAAAAAGCCTGGTACGCATCTCCCAGCGGACCACATTAGCCCATTGGTTGATCAGCAACGGCAAATCGCGGTAGGACTTGATCCAATTGGAAAATACATCATACATGATGGCTTCCGACGTCGG
>CAYHTI010000098.1:0-3716 GCA_964359515.1 uncultured Gammaproteobacteria bacterium
ATTGGCGTATTCGATTTCTTCCATCACCTGAAGCAGGTCTTCTTCTTTCAACCGCTTCTGCAATAACGGATACAAGCGGAAGGTGAAATCAGCGTCCGCGGCGGCATACTGGGCCAAGCCCTCAGGATTTTTCTCGTCCAACTCCTTCATGGAAATGGCCTTGCGTCCGGTACCCAGCAAATCGTCCAGCGTGGTCATGCGTACGCCAAACTCGGAAAAGGCTTGGTCTTTCAGCCCATGGTTGCGCTGGCCGGGATTGAGTAAATAAGCCCCGATTTTCGTATCGAAAACTAGATTATTGATCTCAAAACCAACCTGTCGCAAGACTTCGATGTCAAACTTGGCCGCGTGTGCAATTTTTTCGATGCGCGAATCGGCAAACACGTCGCGTAACGACTGGGTAATGGCGTCCGCACGCACATAGTAGGCCTTCGCCTCTTCAAAACTGACGCTTAAACCTAGTATCGTATCTTCAAAGACGCTCACGCCGGTGGTCTCGGTATCAAAGGCGAAGCGTTTTTGCTTGGCCAAGGACTTTGCCAATTTTTCACAAGCATCTTTGGTTGTGACATGCGTGTACAAGGCGGCTGGTGCGGCCGCAACAGCGAGTAAGACTCCCTGCATTTTTGACGGCTTGGGCAAACGACTGATCAACGACTTAAAACCTAACTTTTGGAAGATAGGAAAAACATCTTCGGCTCGGTATTGGCTAAACGCGGCATCCTCCAGCTTAAACTTCACTGGCACTTCGCAATGGATTGTGACCAATTCTTTTGATAGCAGCGCATCCGCCTTGCCATCTTGCAATTTTTTTAGCTGACCAGGTTTGATCCCCTCCACTTTTTCTTGTCCCTCAATCGCCTCGTACATCTTCTCCAGCGTCACGAATTTCGCGATCAAAGTTTGTGCTGTTTTCTCGCCAATCCCTTTTACTCCTTTAATATTATCGGAAGGATCCCCTTTGAGCGCCTTGAAATCGATCATCTGCTCAGGCCCAAGTCCGTACCGTGCGCGTACCGCGTCGGCATCGTACAGCACGGTATCTGAAATACCTTTGCGCAAACCATAAACGCGCGTGCGATCATCAATGAGCTGTAGCGTATCCATGTCGCCAGTAACGATAATGGTTTCCACGCCATCAGTTTTCTTGGCCTTGCACGCAAGCGTACCTATGACATCGTCAGCTTCATACCCATCCAACAGCAAATTGGGGAAATGGAAATGCTCCATCATGTCCTGGATGATCGGAATTTGATTGTATAATTCTTGCTCTTTCGTCTCGCGCGTAGCTTTATAATCGGCATACCGCTCTTCGCGAAAAGTTTTGGCGGCCGTATCCCAAGCAACCGCGACATAGTCCGGCTTCAATTCCTGCAAAACTTTTAACAAAATAGACGCGAAGCCATAGACAGCGTTCACAATCGTACCGTCCTGGGTGGTCAGGGATGGCGGCAAAGCATGCCAGGCGCGGTGCAAAATCGCATTACCATCAATCACGACAAATTTCTTCATAAACCGCCAAAATTCGCTTGTTTATGCATGCATCTTAACCCATTTGCCTAAGCTCGTATAGGTTGACGCTGCGGCAAATTCATGGTTCTGTACCTGTATAGGAGGTGGACCATGACGGAGGTTTGGCCGATCAATGACGATGAAGACGAGGACCTGCTCGAAGGACTCGGCAAGTCGCGGCGACAGCGCGACAAGCCGGCGAAGCAGATGCCGGAACCGATGACACCGGAGGAGCAGGACGAGTTCGTGCGCAAGGCGCGCGAAAGAGGAGCGCACGATGACGGCGACGAACTTCGCTGAATCATTGTCCGTACGCGATGACATGGAGCAGCCTGTCGTGAGACACGCTGCTCCATTATTTTTTATCTGTGCATAACATCCTTGACAAAAAATGGGTTGTTTGATTAAACAGCACAACTTATAATGAAGTTGCAAACAAAAATATTGATCCGATGCCGGGAAAAATAATTTGAATGAATGTCATTCGCATTATTTTCTCGGTATCACCCAGAAAGGCGGTGATTGTATGAAAAAACGTAAAGTAAAAAAGGCTGCTAAGCGTAAACCAGCTGCTCGTAAGGCTGCCAAGCGCCGCCCGGCGAAAAAAGCGAAGCGCAAAGCCGCTAAGCGTCGTCGGTAAAATACCAGTCAGTTCTCAAAAACGAAAAAAAGTCCTGCATGCTTGTCAGGACTTTTTCGTTTTTAGACGGTTATTTGCCGCGACGCATCAGCGCTGAATCGTTAGAACAAACTGCTTTGTTTGCGGGAGGTTCCGGCCCTTTCCTCATCCGTAAAAATCTTGATCTGGCCATAGACGCCGTCGTATCCAGGCTTAATGCGCAAGGCGCCCGCACGCACGCGCTTGATTCCTTCCGCAATTAGCGGGCTGCTCCGCTGCGCGATGGCTTCAAGCGGGGCATCGAGCAAGATATGAAACTCACTGCCCACGCCATTAATAAGTTGGCGATAAGCGGCTTGAACCTTTTTCGTTCCTTTTCGCACGCCGAGGCTTTCCGCCAAAATTTCCGCGAGGGGAACGATGCTCTTGAACGGAATTCTTTCCTTTGGCTCCCTTCCCATGGGTTGGTCGGCTAATGATGCCACGCGGTTGTATACGCCAATCGTTATTTTTTTCCCACAAGTTGGACAGCGTTCCTTCAAACGTTTTGATTCCTCCGGCTCGCAAGCAAAGCCACAAGAAGCGCAGCCGTCCAAGTGATACTTGCCTTCCTCCGGGAAAAATTCGATCGTAGAAACAAAGCGCTTATTGTCATGAGTCTTGATCGCATCAAAAATTTCGCCGTAAGAAACAGTTTTTAAATCAAGCACATTCGCCTCCCGACCCAAGTTTTCTAAACTATGTGCATCTGAATTGGAAATCAGCGTGTACTTGTCATTCTTAGAAAGGCGCCAATTCATGGCCGGATCAGAAGAAAGCCCTGTTTCGAGGGCGTAGATGTATTGGCTATAGTCTTGAAAACATTCTTCGACTGAATCAAACCCGGATTTCGAACCAAAAACTGCAAACCATGGCGTCCAGGCATGGGCCGGGATAATGAGTGCTTGTTCGCTGATATCCAAACACATGGCGGCAATATCGCGACTGGAAATCCCAAGGATGGGACGACCATCAGAGGCAAGCTTCGCCCCGCGCGCCTCAAGCGACTTTATCAGTTTGGCGACATGGCTAATTTCGGTAAAGCAAACCAAGATATGGTTGCGACGAACTTTGCCCCCTTGTGAGTAAATGCAGGAGAGTTCCGTGGTCAAAAGGAAATGGGGGTTTTGATTGGCATTGGGAGGCTGCATTTCAGATGCAAGCCGCGCTCGCTTCTGTTCTTCGGGCGAATTGAGGCGGAACAACCCGTTCCCTTGCGGCTCAAGCTTGTTTTGAATTTCCTTAAACCAGGCCGGATGCGTAAAATCAGAAGTACCAATGAGATCAATCCCCTTAATGCGGCACCATTGTTCGATATGCTCCAAATCCAACTGCTTGCTGCAGGCGCGCGAGTACTTTGAGTGGAGATGGATGTCTAAAATTTGCATAAAATTAGCCGAAACAACAGGCTTACATTGACAATGGCAAACAAATTTGGTTTCCTACGGTGAAACCGTGAGTGGCCGAACCATGTGAAGGCAGCTTGCCTTAAAATGGTTCGTCCACGCAAGACATACCGTGGACAGAAGGCAGGAACCATGAACAC
>CAYHTI010000099.1:0-3688 GCA_964359515.1 uncultured Gammaproteobacteria bacterium
TACTGTGGGAATCCAATTTACATTCTTCCGCGCTTTCGGTAGTGGGTCAGTTTGAAATGGGGGACTTATCAGCCAAAACGGCTATTTCTTCCAGCGACCACACATGATCTGCAATACCAGCTGCCATTGCTGGGGTTTGTTTATTTAAGCTCTGATGGACCCGCCCGAAGTTGTAATACATGAAGTGCAGGGAGACGGCGTGCTGTAGGTTTTCAACCTTCTTCGAGAAGGCGTTAGTCAGTCTCGTAAACCGGCGCATGCTCATTCGCATGGTCAGGTTTTGCCGCTCGGAAAAGCTGGTCGAGATATAGGCTTTATCAGGATTACCCGAAACCATCCCGCACCTTGCGCCGATCACTTTTGCGGGACTGTACCGCTTTTGACCTTGCGGCTCAGGCCCGTACAGCTTGACCAGCATCGCATAGTCCACATCCAGCCCGAATGCGCCCCTGACAGCCTCTAAATAGGGCCTGTGGCCGTCTGTGGTGAGTTGTACACGGCTGGATAACCGGCCAGCTAGGTTACGCATGAAGTCCTTGGCTGCTCCCGCGTTCCGACGACCTACCAGCCAGCAGGGCACCACCTTGGTATCCGCGCAGATCGCCGTCCAGGTCCATACATCCCCATATCCAAACTGTCCTTGTTTATCCTTTGGTACGTTCTTGTCCTTGGCGTAACAGAAGGACCAGATTTCGTCGCATTGAACACGCTTGCAGGGCAGGTTACGCAAAACCTTGTCTTGGTAGTCCAAGCAGGCGGAACCGACATCGGCCAATAGCTTGGCCACAGTGTTTTTGGCTGCGCCAGTCATGCGAACGGTGGCCCGGATGGAATTGCCTTCCACCAAGGCCCTTAAGACCTGTGCGCGTTGTTGGATGGTCAGCTTATTCATACTGACCATTATGCATGAGCGGTTATGCATTTGCAAGCATTATTTTTTAGTGCTTGCACTTTGTCTGTATATCTCCTAAAATGCAAGCAATTATCTTAGGAGTGCGTGCAATGAGTGAAAATGAGAAATCAGGTAAGGCCGCCGGTGGACATGCCAGGGCAGAAGCCCTCTCGGCGGACGAGAGAAAAGAAATCGCAAAACGTGCTGCTCGCGCACGTTGGAGCGAAGAACGGCCAATGCTCCCAGACGGAATAAAGCGAGCTATCTACGGTTCCACAGACAAGCTCTTGAAGATTGGCAGCGTTCATGTCGAATGCTACGTCTTGGAGGGTGGGACAAGGGTTCTTTCCGGTCGTGGAATGCAAGACGCTATCGGCCTTGGTGGTGAAGCGCGTTCCCATGGGTCAAAACTACGCAAGTTTGTAGGGGCTGAGGCCATAAAGAAATTCATAAACAACGATTTAGCGATGGCGCTAGAACAGCCCATGCGCTTTGTCAGACCCGGTCGTGGCGGCATTCCCGCTATCGCTTTTGAAGCAACATTGCTGATTGATCTTTGCGAGGCAATTCTAAACGCAAATAACGCGGGCCTTATTCGTCCGCATCATTTCCCGATTGTTTTGCAAGCTCAGGCGATCACGCTTTCATTCGCCAAAGCCGGAATCATCTCAGCAATTGACGAGGTGACTGGATACCAAGAAGTAAGAGAGCAAGACGCAATCCAAAAGATCGTTGACAAATATCTAACCGACTACGCAAAGAGATGGGCAAAGATGTTCCCAGACGAATTTTGGGAGAAACTACTTCGTGCAAAAGGGTATGAGAGCTATATCGGACTCCCCAGGCGATCATTTGTTGGGCACTGGGTAAACGATGTCGTCTACTCCAGAATGAGTCCTGGCATCCTAAAGAAGATGAAGGAGATAAATCCTAGGTCTCCAGGGCGAGGCAGAAAATACAAACATACTCAGTTCCTGACGGATGACCATGGCATTCCAGAACTACGCCAACACCTGATCAAGGCAATGACGGTAATGGATGTCTCTATCGCTACAGGGCAGGATTTCGGAAATCTTCTACAAGCGGTGCTTCCGAAATATGGCGATACGCTGCAATTGCCTCTTGTTGTGGACGCTGACTAGACCTTTCCCCATCTGGCCGCCGCCGCCTTCTTGGCGATTTCTCGCCGCTTTTTGGCGGACAATTTCGCGGCCCTAGCCTTCCCGCCCTTCAGGCCACCCAACCGCCCAAGCGCAATGGCGGCTGGGTTTTTCCCTTCATCTGTTGGTTTTGGTTTTTCGCCCGTTGCTTCATCCAGTATGCTACTGGCGAGTAGATTTAAATCTCTGGGCTTCTTGCTTGACCGCTTAGGCATGCTTAATTCTGGCTCTTATAACCAGAAATATCAATATCGGGACAAACCTAAAAAACTGCTAGTGGCTAGCCCGCTGCCATGCTACGGAGTGGAGGGGTTCCACTATGTCCGCTTTTTTCTTTAATCGCTTTTTCTATTTCAGCGATTATTTCTTCCGCTGCTTTTTTTGGATCATCAGACCCGGTGATCGGCCTACCAACCACTAAGTAGTCAGAGCCGGCGGTAATTGCCTCATACGGAGTCAGTGTCCTCTTGTGGTCGTCTATCGATGCTCCTTTTGGCCTGATGCCAGGAGTTACAATAATCGCCCTACCTTTTGGATACTTGGCGCGAATAAGCTGAACGCTATCTCCAGAGGCGATCATGCCGTCGCATCCAGCATCCATAATTTTAGTGGCCCTTACGAGGGCCCAATCATTAACTCCGAACTCTTTGGAATGAGTAAGCTCATACAAGTCATCGTCATCCCAACTAGATAGTGCAGTAATCTGGAGTAGCTTAGGATAGGCATTATTACCCCTGCCTTCCCTAGCAGCAGCAGCCGTCGGGCCGTTGCCGCCAATTGTGAAAAACTTGACGCCGGCGACCGCCATATTGGAAACCGTCCGCTGTATGGTTGCCGGCACGTCTTCAATCTTGAGGTCAAGGAAAACTTCCTTTTTGCGACCCAGTAATTCCACGACAACACCGAAACCAGCGCCGACAAATAATTGAAGCCCAACCTTAAAGAAGGAAACACAACCATCAAGTTTTTCAACTAGCTTGATGGCCTGCTCACGAGTATCGACATCAAGGGCGACGATTAGCTTTTCTCTCGCTGTGCGGTCGCTCATAGCTGCACTCCTGATTACCGATTACCGTCCGGTGAAAAAAAGGGTCGCAATCCTATCATGCTGCGTCAGATTTTGTATTGACGGATTTGATTGCTTCTCGTTTTCCCTGGGTCAATAACGCTTTATCTTTAAGGACTTTCTCAACAAGTCCATCATGTGCAATCCGCTCAAGCCCCTCACGCACAAGACGTCGAACAATCTCTGACGGAGATCCGCCATAGACGTTCAGGTCTGCCATATTTTCAAGTTGCTGATGCAGCTCAGGAGGGAACCGAATAGATCTATTTTTGCCGTGGTTAGCCATTTCGCAAGCTACTCCGACGTTGACCCATCGGAGTCATCATACACAAAAGAGTATTAATTTGTACTACAGATTGATAATTTTGTAATGCGAAATACAACATATTGAGATATTTTGTGTACAGTCAGCATATTGGAGATAAATCACTCCAATTTCCCACTTTTATGGTGTTTTCGGCGCTAAAATAGATATGAATCTCCCACCATTAATGGTCCGTAATTTTAATCCATTTAAATCAATTACTTCTGAAACTGACCCACTACCGCGCTTTCCGTCATAAGTGGGCG
>CAYHTI010000100.1:0-3674 GCA_964359515.1 uncultured Gammaproteobacteria bacterium
CTGCCTCGCCAGGATGCCACCACGCGCAACATTAAACCGAGCTGGCTGCTCAACGGCATGGGGGGCAATGCTTTTTTAGAATGCCATTTGGAGCATCATCTCTTTCCATCGCTCTCCAACCACCTTTTGGCGAAAATCCGTCCCACGGTGCGGGCTTTTTTAACCGAGAAGGGGTATCAGTATCGTGAAGAGACGTATGTGTCGTGTTTAAAAAATTGCCTGAAGCATTATCATGCCTTATTTGAAAATCGGCCGTTGGCGCTGTGGTGAGCCGGGTTCTGGTCGTATGATATGATAAGAGGAGCTATGAAAGGGCTTCTCTTTTTATTATCTCTCTTTGTATTTTTACCGCATACGGCCCGTGCGGCGTTTTTTGATGCATCATCTGTTGCTGCTTCCACAGCAGCCGGGCGTATTGTATTAGCTGTAGAAGCTAACGGCGAGGCTTGGTATGTCTCGCCGTTGGATGGACGACGACATTTTTTAGGTAGGCCGGATGATGCTCTCGACGTGATGCAGCGACTGGCACTTGGCATCAGCAAGTCCGATCTATCCCGCATACCGGTTGCTGGACAGGCGCCAATAGGCGGTGGGGTTTTGGCGGCCAGATTATCTGGTCGCATCTTGCTGTCCGTCGAGGAGCAGGGCGAGGCCTGGTATGTTTATCCTGTTGATCAGCGGCGCTATCGGCTCGGACGGCCATCTGAAGCTTTTGAAGCGATGCGCAACCTTGGTTTAGGTATAAGCGCAGTGGATTTAGAGCGGATTCCCGTAGCGGCGTCTTTGGCTAAACAGCCGGTCGGTCAGGTGCCATTCACCGCGCAGGCACCTTTTGGTGAATGGGATGATGTGCGTCAGCAGGAAGGCTGTGAAGAAGCTTCGGCTCTGATGGCCGTGTCTTGGTCGCGAGGAGTAAGCATCTCAGCGGCCCAAGCCAAGCAATCGATTATTGACATGTCTGAATTTCAGCGATCAGCGTACGGTTATTTTATCGACACCTCAGCGGCAGATACGTATCAGCGACTCTTAATGGAATATCTCGGTCACCGCGAAGCTGTTTTGCACCAGGAAGTAGACGCACATGATATTATTGACTCTCTGGCGGACGGTCAGGTTGTATTGGTGTCTGTAAACGGACAGAAGCTTGATAATCCAAATTTTCAGGGGAATGGACCGCTTCGTCATATGATCGTGGTATACGGCTACGACGAAGTTCACGGCGAGTTTATGACGCATGAGCCGGGCACAAGACAGGGAAGCGGCTGGCGCTATGCGTTTGCCACTTTACAGTCTGCCATGAACGATTACACGTCTGGGGAATACGAGCCCCTTCCTCAACCGCCGCGCACGGCGATGATTACGGTTTCACGCGCCCAATAACTTTCCTTTTGCTTATGAAGTCCAACCATTCCCCCTGGTTAAAGCAGCTCAAACGGACAAGGCCGGTCGCTTCGCTGCCCGGTGATTTGAAAACCGATATAGCCATTGTCGGTGCCGGTATTGCGGGAGTAACTACGGCCTTTTTCATTCTGCGCGATACGGACAAATCGGTCGCACTATTGGAGGCTAGCAAGGTCGCCCATGGTGCGACGGGCCACAATGCTGGGCAGGCTGTACCTTACTTTGAGCGCCCCTTTTCAGATTTGGTAAAGGAGTTCGGTTTACAGATGGCCGCCGAGGGACAAAAATTGATCGAGTCTACTTGGACATTATTTGATGAAATTTATCAGGAAGCACAATTGCAAACGCCTCTTTCGAGATTTACCGGCTATGCAGGATTTACAAGCATCGATCAATTCCAGCTGCATCTACAAAATAATGCCTGGCGCCTGAAAGCGGGTATGGCGACTGAACCCATGTATCTTGCCGAGGGTGCCGCGGGACAAGATCAAATCCCGGACAACTTTGCCGAGCTTTACTCTGTCATTGCGCACGAGCAAGTGCTCCACCTACTGGAAACAAAGGACAAAGTTTATCTCGGGGCTCTCGCTGATCCGAAAGGTGTCGTCAACAGCGCGCTTTTTTGCGAGGAGTTGGTCGGTTATATGCTTAACCATTTCGGACATCGGTTCGTGCTTGCTGAACATACGCCCGTCCAACAAGTCAATCTTATGAGAAAAGGGGCGGTCATTCAGTGCGAAACATATCGTGTCAGCTGCGAGCGCGTTGTTTTATGCACGAACGGTTTTACCAATCTCCATATCAAGGACTCTTCTGGTAGAGATTTAGATGCAAAATTCCACCATACGATTAAGGGTGATGTCGGGTACATGTCCGCGTACCTGGAACCATTGCGCGACCCGCCAGTCGGGATCAGCTATTTCGGCAAGACGGCCGACGCCAATGAGCCCTATTACTACCTCACGAGACGCGCTTATGAGGAAGAAAAAAGCGGGATGTTCAACTTGATTTGCATCGGTGGGCCTGAACAGGCTTTGCAAAATCTGAACGAATACCAGCCTGACGCGGCTGTGGAGGAGCGCGCAATGAAAGACCTCGATGATTTTGTGCGCCGCACATACAGGAATGCGCCGAAAAAAATTTCCTATGCCTTCCAGTGGCACGGCTTGATGGGCTACACGCCCAACCGCATCCGCTTGATCGGCCCTGAGCCGTGCAATCCCGTCTTGATGTATAACCTTGGCTGCAACGGAACGGGGATATTGGCATCTGTTTGTGGTGGTAAGAGGATCAGCGAATACATTCTTAACAAAACATTGCCGCCTTCAATTTTTGACCCGCGCGACATGCGTTGCGCTTGATTGTTTTTCTATTTTCTGGTACGGTTTAGCGGTGCCTGTAGCTCATACGGGCGATTTTTTTATTTATGTCGCAAAACATCAGAAATATCGCGATTATCGCTCACGTCGACCATGGCAAAACGACCTTGGTTGATGCCTTGTTGCGACAAAGCGAAGCTTTTAAGGTGAAAGAAGAAGAGGGTGGCGGATTGATCATGGATTCCAATGAATTGGAACGCGAACGTGGCATCACCATTTTGGCAAAAAACGCCGCCGTCCAATACAAGGACTTTAAAATTAACATTGTAGATACGCCAGGCCACGCTGATTTCGGCGGCGAAGTAGAGCGCATCATGAGCTTGGTGGACGGAGTCTTGCTGCTTGTTGACGCCAAAGACGGCCCAATGCCGCATACGAAATTCGTTTTACGCCAAGCCTTAACTGCGGGGCACCGCGTCATTGTCGTTATTAATAAGGTGGATTTACCGGAAGCTCGCGTGGAATGGGTGTTAAACCACACCTTTGATCTGTTTGTGGAACTCGGCGCGTCTGATGAGCAGGCTAATTTCCCAGTCATTTACGCTTCAGCCATCCAAGGCAAGGCTGGTTTTGAACCGGACCTAGCCAAGATGACGGACGTGCAGCCTATTTTTGACACCATCCTCAAAGAAGTCCCTGCGCCGAAGGTTTACACTGATCGCCCCATGCAGATGTTGGTTGTGAACTTGTCCTATGACCATTTCAAGGGACAAATCGCGGTTGGGCGTTTGTTCAGCGGTAGCTTGAAGAAAAACCAGTCTGTCACCCGCATCACCATGGATGGGAAATTAGTTCCTGCACGCGTGACTGCGGTTATGACCTTTAGCAGCCTCAACCGTGTTGAGACCGAAGAAGTATTTGCCGGCGATGTGATTGCCATTTCCGGTATCGAAG
>CAYHTI010000101.1:0-3485 GCA_964359515.1 uncultured Gammaproteobacteria bacterium
ACCACTCATCATGTCCCGCGGAGCGTCGAACCCCAGACCCCATAATACTGTTCTTTTATCCATCTTGCGGCTCAGCCAAGATTAGATCCAGCAAGAAAAGCGTTTTATCACTCTAAAAATTAGTAACACAATTAAAAAAGGCCGGGTGGAGTGCTTTGTGAGAGCACTCCGACCCGGTTGGAGGCCTTGCCGGTCCTAAGGCAAGTGTCTGGTTAGGCCGCGCCGAGTTCGAGGCGGCGACGCAGGAGCTGGTCGCGTTCAGCCTTGTCGCGGCCGAGCTGGTACTGCAGGCTGTCGAAGCGCGCGGTCAGCTTGTCCGTTTCACGGATGGCCAGCCAGTAGGCCGTGCCGTCTGCTGCGTGCCAGCGCACGACCAGTCCGCGCTGCCTGTAGCGGCGCAGCATGACCGTTGTCGTGTCGGCGAGCGCGCTGCGCGCGGCTTCAGCCTGCTGCGCGACGATGTGGCGGCGCGCCAGCACCGGATAGAGGCTTTCCTTGATGATGTTCAGGAAAGCGGTCTGGTCCGACTCATTGTCCAGGTGCCACTGTCCGACGAGGCGCCCGCGCTTCCTTATGGGCGCGTCCGTGAGGTCGAGCGGATCGGAGCGCCGACGCTCGCGGGCGAGGCTGCGCCGATCGAGCCGGTTCGCGGCCTCGTCGACATCTTCCCAGGGAGAACCATCAGCACGAAAGTCTTCGGCTTGGCTCATGACGCCGTTCCTTTCGGGAACAGACTGACCGAGCTTGCAAAATCGCGAATTGCTTCAGCGACTTCGAAGCCCTTAAAAAGAGTATTGGAAAGGAGCTGAAGGGCGTTTTAAACGATAAAACACCCAGCACAAGCTCTTGTGATAAAAGCGGGTGTTGAGTGTTTCATAGTCGGCTATTAGCCCTCCTGAGAAAAGTATATCGAAAAAAAAGAAATGAGACCACAGCTTAAGCAAAGCGAACCTTGATTTACATGATTTGCAAGATTTTCTTGATTACATGCTGAAAAAATCAAGAAAATCATGTAAATCAAGGTTGGCTATTTTTTTGAAAACCGCCGTTTACGAGGACTATTTCAAACAAAAAAGCCCACTCAAAACGGGGGGCTTTTTGCTTGGATGACTTTATTTTTCGTCTGTGACGCGATCGACGTAATCTCCCGTTTCCGTGCTCACACGGATAGTGTCGCCGCTATTGATGAACATCGGCACTTGGATTTCGTAACCCGTTTCCAAGGTGGCGGTTTTCATCACGCGTCCTTGTGAATTCCCTTTGACTCCTTCCGGGGCCTCGGTAACCTTCACATTCATCTTTGGCGGGAGGTCGAGGGTGACTGGCTTGCTTTCGAAAGCCATGTACATCACGTCTTTACCTTCCGGGAGGAACTTTAATTGCTCAGAAATGGCATCAATCGGCAGTTCAAACTGTTCAAAGGACTCCTTGTCCATGAAGTAGGCCTTTGCGTCATCTTTATACAAGAACTGGGCCGGTTTGCCGCGTTCCAAATCCGCTTCCTCAGCCTTTTCGCTTTGGGCGAAGGAATATTCCAGCACGGCGTCATTGAGTAGGTTGCGCATTTTGGTGCGCAATACGGGGCGGCGCTGGGCTGTTTTGCTGTGGTCGGTTGTAAGGATCAGGTAAGGTTGGTCTTTGAACTTGATCACTTTCCCTTTCCTAATGGAGCTCATGTCTAGCATTGCCATACGAGGAACTTTTTATCTTCGTGTAAATGGGACGAGCGCCATGATGCGCGCGTACTTGATCGCGGTGGACAGTTTGCGTTGATGCTTCATGCAAACGCCGCTGCGGCGTCGCGGAGCAATCTTGGCATAGGAGGACATAAAACGACGGAGCAATTGCGCATCCTTGTAGTCTACTTCTTTATACATGTTCACGCAGAAGTAACAGGATTTATCACGGATTGGCCCGGTTTTTTTCGTGGTCTGTTGGGTGGGTTTGGGCATAATAATATGGTAGGGGACAGCCCTAGGGCTGTCCGTACTTAGAATGGGATATCTTCTACACGGATTTCGTCGTCAGCCGGAGGGGCTGGGGGCATGCTCGGTGCGGCATTGTTGCTGCCACCAGAGCTGGGGAATGGACCGCTGTTTCCGCCCATGGCCGAGCCTTTGCTGTCGAGCATGATCATATTGTCGAGAACAATTTCGGTGCGGTATTTTTTGACGCCCTGTTGGTCGTCCCAAGAGCGCGTCTGCAAGCGGCCTTCGCAGTAGATGCGAGAACCTTTTTTCAGGTATTGCGCGCTGATTTCCGCAAGTTTTCTCCAGGCGACAACATTGTGGAACTCGCTTTTGTCCTGGCGGTTGCCGGTTTGGTCTTTCCAGGAGAAATTCGTCGCGACACTGAAGGTGGTCACTTGCGTGCCTTGCGGCGTGGTGCGTGTTTCAGGGTCTTTCGTCAATCGGCCGATGAGCATGACTTTGTTTAGGTCCATATATATGGAGACGGCGTTCGCTGACTGTGGGGCGTATGCAATACGCCGCAACGGTTACGACCTCATCTCCTTACTACAGCTGCTTAGACAAGCGATAAGCAAGTGAGAGGACTATTCAAAGTCCTTCATGATCTCGTCGAGTTTGTTGTCGAGTTCCTTGATGTCGACGCTCTTGGTTTCCTCTTCTTTTTTCGTTTCTTTCAAAGCTTCTTCGGCTTCTTTCGCTGTGACGCCGAGTTCTTTTTCAAGGTCAAAGGAAGAACCCTTCTTCATTTTTTCCTTTTCGGCGGAAGTGGCTTCCACGTCGACGATGGACTGGCGCTTGCGCGTGGCCGGTTGTTCTTTGGCGGCAACAGGGGCAGCCTGAGGAGGCAATTCAACCTGCTTGAGGTCGGCTTCCTGCGGTACATCGCCCTTCTTGAGGGGTTCCGTAATCAAATGGCGCAAAACTTCTTCCTGCACGCGCAAAATGCTGTTGAGCGCATGGGCGTCGGCGCCTTGCATTTCGGTGCGGACCAAAATGTAGTATCCGTAGTGGTTGTGCTTAACCGGGTAGGCGAGGCGGCGCTTGCCGTAATTGACCTCGGACACCACGGTGCCCTTGTATTTGACGACTAAGTCGTTGACCGTCTTCATGATCTGGGGTACTTCAATTTCCGTGTATTTGTTCGGAATGATGTACAACAAATCATATGATCTGCTGGCTGTATTAGCCATAATGCTTCGATACTGCACCCGCACCCCCGAAGTGAGGGTGAGGCACCTCGCATGATTGCGAGATGACGGAGAACAATATTGCGCTTAATTAATGAAATGTGACGGGATTTGTAGTTCCGTCACGTGGGCAAAGATTACCAAAAAAGCCTTATTTTTTCAAGGGGATCCCCCTCCGTGCTTTTTAACTGATTTTAGCTAAAAAAAGACCGCGGCGGCCCTGGGGTGGGCCGACGCGGAAGTCAGTCGGTGGGGAAGGGGACGTGCTTGACCTTGGCGCGCAGGACAGGTGTCAGTCCCCATGACTCGGCTGCCAAGGTGACGACGA
>CAYHTI010000102.1:0-3468 GCA_964359515.1 uncultured Gammaproteobacteria bacterium
CGTGCTCGCGTCTTTGAATTTGCCGCAGCCGAAAGGGAATACCTTGTCGCACCCACAAGAGGAAAGCCACGGGGATTTTGCCACTAACGTTGCCATGCACTTAGCCAAGCAGGTAAAGCAAAATCCGCTGCAGCTGGCGGGGTTGATCGCGGAAGCTTTGCGCAATGAAGCTGACTTGAAAGATATTGTTGACCGCGTCGAGGTGGCCAAGCCGGGTTTCATCAATTTGTTTTTGAAAAAGGAGGCGCTCGCTGCGGAGGTTGGCGTTCTGTTGAAGCAAGGCGACCGTTACGGCAGCGGCAAGAGCAAGAAGGAAAAGGTCTTGGTGGAGTATTCGCAGATGAACGTCGCCAAGCCCATGCATGTCGGGCATTTGCGCACCATGTTTTTGGGCGACAGCCTGAAGCGTCTCTATGCTTTTGCCGGGTATGAGGTTATTTCCGATACGCATTATGGCGATTGGGGCACGCAGTTTGGCATGGTGCTTTATGCGTTTAAGCACTGGGGCGATGAGCAGAAAGTGAAAGAAGACCCAGTCAACGAACTGGTGCGTCTGTATATCGACATGGACAAGAAGATCGAGGCGGACCCAACCTTGCGCGAGGCCGCGAAAGCAGAGTTTAAGAAATTGGAAGACGGCGACAAGGATAATTTAAAACTCTGCAAATGGTTTGTGGATGCGAGCGTCGATGTCTTTGAGCAGATGTACAAGCGCCTGGATATTTTGCCGTTCGATTACAATTTGGGCGAGAGCTATTACGAGTCCCTCATGAAAAAGGATGTGAAAGATTTGCTGGCCTCGGGTATTGCTACGCAAGAGGGGAATATGATTTACGTCGACCTGGAAAAGTACAAACTTGGCCGCTGTATTTTCATCAAAAGCGACGGGGCTTCAACCTATCATTTGCGTGACCTCTCGACCTACCGCCACCGCATTAAAAAGTTAAAGACCAACCGGAATTTATACGTAGTCGACAGCCGGCAATCACACCATTTCAAGCAGCTCTTCAAAGTTGTCGAGCTTTTAGGTTGGCCGGGGCTTGCAAAAACCGAGCATGTTTCCTATGGCTTTATAACCTTGCCTGAAGGCAGTCTCTCGACGCGCAAGGGCCGCATTGTACAGGCGATCGACGTTATTAACGAAGGCTTTAAGCGGAGCCATGCGGTCATTGAAGAAAAAAATCCGGATCTCAAAGACAAGGATGCCGTGGCTGCCGAAGTGACGCGCGCCGCCATTAAGTTTGCCAACTTGTTAGCCAACCGTGACTCAGACATTATCTTTGAGTGGGACAAGGTTTTGCGTTTTGACGGCGACACCGGTCCTTATCTGCAGTACACCTACGCGCGCATCAAGAGCGTATTGCGGCGCGCTGGTGTAAAGAAACCGAACAAGCTTTCCTTTGCGCTGGCCGCACCGAATGAACATGAAATCGCTATGTTACGTTGGTTGTATCGCTTTCCGGAAGAAATAGAAATCGCCTTGCGTGAGAATGACCCGCATGGCATCGCTGAGTTTTTATTGCAAACCTCCCACCGCTTCAACCGCTTTTACGAACACTCGCCGATCGCGGTGGAAAACGACGAAGCTATCCGCCAAGCGCGCTTAGCACTCGCTGCTGCTACGGCGCAGGTATTAAAAAATGGCTTATACCTCTTGGGAATAAATGTTGTCGAAGAGATGTAGGTGAAATTTTCGCCCGAAGCGCTTTGTAAAATGAGGCAGGTTCAGGGTAACCTCCACCTCTATGGACATACGGCATGTTTATAAGGAAAAAATGGACGCCCAGCTTAAGGAATGGGACGCACAATGGGAGCTGCTGAAAGCGAAGGCGGACAAAATGACTGGCAATGCAAAGATCGCCTTTGAAGCAAAGATGCGCGACCTCGGCTCCCGCCGCGACGACCTCCGCGCGAGGCTGTCAGCGGGCAGGGAAGCAGCGACCGACGTTTGGGAAACAATGAAGCTTGAAGCCGACCAGATTACGGCGGACATCAAGCGCAGGTTCAATGACCTGCTTAGATAGACGAGAATAACAAAACCCTTTCTTATGCTGCTGAAGGGGTTTTGTTATTCCGTTGAAAATAAAAAGACCCCCTGGCGTCATCCTTGCGAAGCGGCCCGTCATCGGACGGAGCTTCGTGAAGAACGACGCCAAGAGGCGGGGAACAGATGCGCGTCCGTTTCCGGACACTCGGGCTAACTGGATTCGAACCAGTGACCTTCTGTTAGCGGCACGCGCGGAAATGTGAGAGATGGCCATCCGCGTTGGAACCGTGTTTCAGGTTCCGGTACCGATCACAGACGCTCTACCGACTGAGCCATAGCCCGTTGATCGTCTCGAAGAAAACCTTACTGCCTCCGTGAACGCTTCTGGGGAGCACCGCTTGCGCCATGTGTAGGGCGCGTGCCTAGGATCCAAAGGCCGTGGTCGTTTTTTGAAATAACGGCGGTCTTGCTTTGGCCCAGTCGTCACGGAAGCGCTTGAATCGGGAAGGAGTTGCCCGAGTTCAAGCAGAATAAGGCTGCTTCATGCACGAAATGTTCTTGTGCGTCACCAGGAGTTTTCATCCGGGCAATACATGTAACCACGCTCCCATGCGTTGTTACACATTTTGCGTCCAACTTCCACTCCCTAGAGCTTCACACGAGCACACACCCGCGCTTAGACCGTAACTGTGGGGAAGAACACCCCCCCCTAAGAATATGATGCCAGTCCGTGTCTAAAAGAGATTCCGTTCATGTCGCATAGAGAAAGTACATATATTTGACAATTTTGTCAAGACCACCAACCAAACGTCGATTGTCCTTGTTCTAGGGCGTTTCGATTGCTATAGTCGAGGCATAGCCTGGCCCTGTTTATGGGGCATTTTGATTTAGATCTATGGATTTAATGGAAAAAGTCGTACAACTGGCAAAAACACGCGGTTTTGTTTTCCCTGGCTCTGATATTTATGGGGGATTAGCCAATTCCTGGGATTACGGCCCATTGGGCGTTGAATTGAAGAACAACGTGAAGCAGGCATGGTGGAAAATGTTTGTCCAGCAGCGTCTGGATATGGTTGGCATTGATGCTGCCCTGATCATGAACCCCAAAGTATGGGAAGCGTCCGGACATGTGGCCACCTTCACTGACCCGCTGGTCGAGTGCAAGAATTGCCATGAACGGTATCGTGCCGACCACGTTGATTTGAAAGCCGCCTGCCAGAAGTGTGGCAAAAAAGGGATGTTTACTGAGCCTGCCGCATTTAACATGATGATGAAGACCTGGATCGGCCCGAAAGAAGATCATTCTTCTGTAGCTTATTTCCGTCCGGAAACTGCGGCCGCCATGTTCGTCGATTTTCCGCATGTGGTGCAAAGCAGCCGTAAGCGTGTGCCGTTCGGCGTTGCTCAGATCGGTAAGGCCTTCCGTAACGAGATTACGCCCGGTAACTTTATTTTCCGCACGCGCGAATTTGAGCAGATGG
>CAYHTI010000103.1:0-3431 GCA_964359515.1 uncultured Gammaproteobacteria bacterium
GACGCAAAGCTCTTGCGTCTGGGTATGCATAAAATGCCTTATTTTTGACATTTAGTCAACAACCATCCCCCCGTGTTTTGACAAAGAGCCGTGGCTTTTTTACCCTTGTCCTAGCGAGGGAAACAATGGAAAAAATTTGTATAAGTTGCGACACTTCATACAAGTACTATTGCCAACCATGCATCAGGTATCTCTCTAACCGGCCGCCGCTGCGGCAGATGACTCCGCGAGAAATCATGGAAGAAGTCGAAAGCTGGCGGCGCTGCAGCCGAGACAACCTGCCAGTCCAGCCGCATGTGTGGGCCGAACGCATGTCGCTCATCCTCGCGCGGGTGGTCTATCCAGGCGAAATCGGACGCATTGCAGAACTGATCGGCGAAACCTCAGTCAAACACCCGCGCGGCAAGGGCCTGCGGTAATGCCCTCACCCCACAGCCCCTCCCGGGCGCTGTGGGCCATTTTTTTAAACTTGTCCTGTCCGGCCTCCATCTGAGATAATGATCCTATTGAATATTATTTCCATTTTGTGCGCATTATCTTTAGCATCCTTGTTATCGCGGCCGGAGTTCTTGTGACCCTCAAAAGCGAATGGTTGTTTCAAAATTTCGGCAGTATCGCTTTTTTTGATAAATACCTGCGTTCTTCGGGCGGCGGACGCTTAGGTTATAAGATCATGGGCATGCTGGCCGTGCTTGTCGGCATCCTTGTGATGACCAATATCCACCAGAGCGTTTTGCTAGCCATTGCCGGCCTTTTTTCCTTCGGCGGCGCCAACTAATAAAATCCATACAACAACCCATCAAACCAAGCGATGACGTGACTGTCGTCGCTTTTTGATGACAATAAATTGACCCACCTGTCAAATTGTGTTATAGTAATTGTTGGGCAATTTTTATGAAGAACTTTGCGAAAATCCTTTTGACCCTTTGGCTTGGCGGCCTCGTATTGCTGCCGGCTAATTTGGCTTTGGCCTATACGGGTGTATACGGGATTTTCCCCGCTATTGTGGGCGGCCCCGAGCATGTAACAGTCGAAAATTTTGATTTTGAGACAAACGAGGAAAACAATTATACCGACACCATTGTCATGGGACTTTCCTATGTTTATTCCATGACGATTGTAACCGACGGGCCGATCCATCAGTACATTTTAATCAAAGAATATCCCTCTGGCTCCGATCAGACCTTCGATGTGATCGTCCCGCTGCCAGTGCAAAATGCGCTTGTGAGCGCTACGATTTCTATTTGGGCGCCAGATACTGAAAGCTTGGTTGTGCGTCATGAGCACCAAGGCGAGCCTACGACCTTCGAATCTGCGGTAAAAGTTGTCCCGACCCAGCAGGACGAAAATGGTAATATCTTGTGGGCCTTTACGGTAGACAGCTTCAGCTCATTTACCGTCATGAAATCAGCCCAAGATGCACTACGCCAGTCCAATCGCTGGTCGGTTTCCACCATGGCTTCGCTCACCATGCTCATGATCACGTCGCTTGTCGCCCCCCTGGCACTGCGGCGCAACTAAGGCCGGTATGGCCGCTTTGCTTGTCACCCTGCAAATAGCCCTCCTTGGCTATTTTTTATTTTTTGCTTTTTTTAACTATCTCTACGCCTTTGCCAGCTTTTTTTATCGCGCGCCGGCGAAGGGGCGCAAACCGTCCGGCAAGACCGTGGCCGTTGTCATTGTTTCATTTAACGAAAAAGAGGTGTTGTTGGAAACATTATCCGCTTGTTCTAAACTCACCTACCAAAACAACGTTATCGTGATCGGCGACGATTCAAAAGATGATGCCACCTACCCCTTATTGCAAAAGTGGATCACGGAACATGGCGGACAAAAACTTCCCGAACAGCTGGTCACTCGCCATCACGAAAACATGGATATTTGGGAGTCGCCTGATAAAAAACATGTCATCGTCCATCGCCACACGAATGAAGGTTTTAAGGCCGGGAATTTAAAAGAGGTTATCAAATACCTGCGCCGGCGAGGTATCGATTACCTGTTCCTGCTCGACGCAGACTGGCGCATCCAAAGCGATGCGATCGAACAAGCCTTATCTCAACTTGAATCGCATGAAAACCTTGCTTTCGTGCAGACAAAACGCGCGCATTATAACCGCTCTTCCGGAATTTTTCAACGCTCGGCAGCTTTAGGCGAAGAAACTGAATACGAAGTGGAGCTTGTCGGCAGACAAATGATGCATCATCCAATCCTCTTTACGGGCTGCTGCACGCTCTTTCGCGTGAAAGCGATTGAAGATGCGGGCGGATTTACGGCCGGGCACCTGACCGAGGATATCGATCTCACCAACCGACTGTATTTGCGAGGTTGGAATGCCCAATACTTGCCGTCCGTGAGCAATGAAGGTGAAATTGTCCCATCTTATCCCGCGCTTATTAAGCAGCAGGAGCGCTGGGCGCAAGGCACGGCACGCACGTTCAGGGAATTCATGAAATCCGTGACACAAAGTGTCCACCTCAGCTGGGGACAACGACTCAGCCTCATTCGGCAAAACATGTACTACACCACGGCTGTAGCGATCGAAATCAGCATTGTCCTGGCCTTTATCAGCGTAGGCTGGATCATTATCTGGCCGGAAAGCTACCAAGCGAACCTGTACGTGCTTTATATGTCACGTATTGCCCTCCCCTACACCATTCTTCTCCTGCTGGCTTTGGCCAGCAACTTCCTGCCGATGCTTATTACGATCGTCAAACGTCGCACTTTCCGTGAATTACCCTTCGTTTTACTAAGCACCTGGCTGAGCTGGTCCATGCTTCACACATACTTTTGGGCTAATGTGAAAGGCTTGCTGGGCGTTAAATCTGATTGGTTTAAAACACCCAAAACGAGCGGCAAACGCGTGCGCGTTTCTACGCGCCATAATCCGTTCCGGATTGCCGTGAACATGGTCACGCTCTGCCTTTTTATCGCCTTATACGCCCTTGAGTGGTACACCTATGGTTGGATCAATCCGTATGCGTATTTCTGGATCCCGGCCATGATGACGAGTGTCTTCGTGTTTTAAAAAATTGGCCCGGATAAATTGCGATAATTTTCTCTCTCAAATTAGTCGTTTATTTCTAAATGCTATTCCAGAAGCAGTTTTTAAATATCTTTCAAAATTTAAAGCCCTCCCTTTATCATCGAAAACACTATAATGAATCAATTTCCAAGGTTTGAATTTGTCCGTATGAACAGATTTCCCATTATTATGTTCCTCTAATCTGCCCTCAATATTTTCAGAAAAACCAGTATAAAACTGCTTCGGAAAATTTATGCTCTGAATGATGTATACGTAGAACATGATTAAAAGTGATCAAGAGCCCTTCTTCGCTGAAGCTACGAAGGGCAGCCTTCGCCAAATCTTAGAACTGACTATGCCCATCCGTCGCTCTGTAAGCGAAGGATGGCGTGCCAGCCGAAGCCTTGGC
>CAYHTI010000104.1:0-1444 GCA_964359515.1 uncultured Gammaproteobacteria bacterium
GACCACCTTGTTAGCGAATGCTGGTCCCGCAACCGCGCTCTTAGGCCTCATCTTGCTTATTATCGGCATGGTGGTGTCCTTGTTTAGCTATGTGGGCTTGATGATTGCTATGGAGCAGGAGAGCCTGAGCGATTGGCGAGCGGCTCTTAGCGCGGCCCGAGGCAAAGTATTATCCGTCGTCTGGGCGGCCATTTTGGTCACCATCGTGACCGTGATCGGCTACATCCTTTTGGTCTTGCCGGGCATCTATTTCTCCGTCTTATTCATGTTGTATCCATTTGCCGTGATCCTGGAAGGGAAACGCGGCTGGTCAGCAGCTGAACGGAGCAAGGAATTGGTCAAAGGCCGCTGGTGGCATGTATTTGGCCGCTTATTCGTAGCCGGCCTCATCCTCGGTTTAATTTACATGATCGTCCTTGGTATCGCTGGTATCATTGATGAATTATACATTTTGCCTATTGTCCAGTTCGTTTTAACCTTGGTTATCACCCCCATCTCGGTGGCCTTTTCTTATCAGATTTACAAGCACTTAAAGGCCAATCCAGTAGTCGTCGCCCCAGCCCCAGCAGCGCAACCCATGGCTTAAATCTCAAGAAATACAATACACAAAAAACCCTCAAAAAGAGGGTTTTTTGCTAATATAAAGCACTTTTCGTGCATTACTATTGACAAATAGTCTAAATCATGGTATTGTTCTCAGTTATCGCTTTTGGGCGATAATTTTATAACTTTAAAACATTCTTATGACCAAGCGTCACAAGACTGCAGAAACACAAAGCACCCTGCCGCATGCGTTTCTGGCGATGGCCTTTGCCGTCCAGATCTTGTGGCCAGGACAGGTCATTGGTGCGGCTAACCGCATGCTTGAAACAATGCCTGGCGCTTCGCCCATGGTATTAAACCAAGAGCGCATTAGTCCCGCCGAACCCTCTCCCATGCTTTTGCAGGGTGAAGAATTGGAAAAAGCCCAGAAGGAATGGCGTGAAGAGTTGCATGAGTCAAAACCGGCCGTGGCCGTTAAGTACATGACGCTCAGCGCCTATAATTCCATCCCCAACCAAACCGATGGTTCGCCGTATGCTACGGCGATCGGGTCCCTGACCCGCGACGGCGTGGTTGCCTCTAATAACCTGCCGATCGGTACGCGCGTGCGCTTTCCTGACCACTTTGGCGACAAGGTGTTCCGCGTGGAAGACCGCATGAATACCCGCTACCAGAATAATGTCGATGTGTGGATGGAAGACATTACCGATGCCCGCAAATTTGGCCGCCGCTATGCGAAGGTCGAAGTTGTCGAATGGGGCAAAGGCCGCGGTCGCGATTAAAGCAAATAGAAGCAAAGGCCTCGTCAGTGACGAGGCCTTTGTTGTCTGAAGCATTGAAAAAACGGCGTGTCATTGGTATAGTGGCCACACAATGAATCGTCCCAAAAGGGGCGATTTTC
>CAYHTI010000104.1:1454-3344 GCA_964359515.1 uncultured Gammaproteobacteria bacterium
TTATCATGGCCTGGTAGCCAAGTAGTAAGGCAGGGGTCTGCAAAACCCCTATGCGTGGGTGCAATTCCCATCCTGGCCTCCAACAATTCGCGTAGCGAATTGTTATATCTATATCTAAAATCTAAATCTTTATCTAGATCTCCTCCCCTCCGAAATAACAGCTTTAAGGCTGTTTTTATTTTGTAGTTCGTTTTACTTACCGATATGTTTTTCTTTAGTCACTTTTGTCGCCCAAAAGTAACCAAAATGCGCTGGGGTTCGAGAGCTCCTTGCGTGGGCATACCACTCATCATGTCCCGCGGAGCGTCGAACCCCAGACCCCAAAATACTGTTCTTTTTAACATCTTTCGGCTCGGCCAAGATTAGCTGACAGTGTTTGGGGATCGGGGGAAAACGCGTAATGTTTGCGCTGCCTTTTTGGCGGCAAAAAGGTAGCAAAGAAAAACCTTTTATCTGCTAAAATCGTTGTAAATCTAAAAACATAGTTAGGTAATAGTTTGTTGTCACAACTTAGAAACATTTCCGCATAGGCTGTTGATAAGTCCTGACAGATTTGGGATAAGTCGACGAAATCGCTGATTTCATAAGGAATATAAATGTCTGTCATCAGTTCTTGACAACTATCAGTGGCATTGTTAATATGCCTTTTGTCACTAGAAACGGATTGATCTTTCCATTTTGTACTGATAAGCAAAGCGTTGTCGTTCGAATGTTTTGAAGGACATCGACTGCCTTCAAAGTATCCTAGCGACGGCTTTGTTTATGAGTTCTAAATGAACGAAAAGAACAACTCAATTGAGCTTGTTTTTTTTGCTTCTAATTTTAACTGATTTTTGCTGTCATATTTTGACAACGTCATCAGCTTCGATCTTGTCTGCGCTTAACACAGCGCAATCAAGATCGGAGGGCGCTCTTTACAAAGCGGATTGGAGATAACCTCCAATCCCTAATAGCTAGCAACTTTTGTAAGCTGTTAGGGGTTGGAGGCAGGAGTGGGTGCACAAGCGTGCATTTCATAGATCCTGTTCTCTACACTCTGCGCAGAGAAGTCCTTCCCTTGATCGGGGAAGGCAAAAGCCGATACTGACCTTAGACACCCTTCACTGGGTTGGGAAGGTCGTCGGTTTGAAAGGGTATATAGCATGTCGTCCAGCAACATCACGCGTCGCACGGGTCTCACGATGGCCGCGATCCTCGCCAGCTCGCTCGAGCGCGGCGATTCGCTCGTCGTCATCAGCGCCCGCAGCGCGCGCGCGGCCAAGCACGTCGACCGCTTCCAGGCGGAGAGCACGCGCGTCGAGCGCACGAACGACGAGCAGATCGTCTTCGTCGGCGACATGAACGCCGTCCTCGACAACCCGGTCGACTACGTCGGCCGCATGCTGGCCGAGGCGACGTACAAGACCGAGGTCATCCTCGACGTCGCCACGCGGACCAACATCCTGAGCGGCGTCACGAGCCGCATCGTGGCCATCAAGACGGATGGCCAGAACAAGGTGATCACCCAGGGCCGCATCCTCGACATGATCCAGCGCGCCGCGCGCGGCGGTCACGAGATCAAGGGCAAGAAGTGGTCCGAGTCCGGCAAGGGCTGGGCCAACGTGGTGCTCAAGGGCATCATGAACTGGGCCAACGTCGACAACAAGTCGGCCGACCCGGTCGTCGGCTTCATCCCGACGTACGTGTACGACAAGAACACGCTGCCCGGGAAGAAGAAGCTGGACATCGCCATGGCCATCCCGGCCACGGTGTACGCCGGCGCGATCAAGAAGAGCGGCAAGATCGAGATCATCGGGACGTTCCCGAACGAGCCCATGACCACGGACATCGCCAGCACGTTCCCGCCCTTCATCGTCGTGAAGAAGGGCATGAAGCTCGTGACGGCGATCT
>CAYHTI010000105.1:0-3334 GCA_964359515.1 uncultured Gammaproteobacteria bacterium
CGATTGTCGTCTGTGAGCAGCCGCATGGTAAAGACGTTCTTGTTGTGGACAAATCCATGCTAAAGGCCTCGTTTGTTTCACCGGCCAAGGTCGATGCCATGATCACCAATGTCCCTGGCACGGTTTTGGTGGTACAAAGCGCTGATTGTGTCACCCTAATGCTGTATGATCCTAAACATGCTGCGGTAGCCGCCATCCATTCTGGGTGGAAGAGTACGGTGTTAAATATCATCGAAGCCACTATCAAAAAGATGTCCGAGTCTTATGGGACACAGGCAAAAGACCTTTTGGTTGCGATCGGTCCAGCCGTTTGCGCGAAGCATTATGATGTCACCCAAACAACAGATGGACGAATCGAAACGTTCGCCAGCATGTTCCAGGATGACCAAGCCATTGTTGTCCGCAATGGCAGCCAAACAGCCCTAGACGTTTCGCAAGCTTGCCGTCGACAATGCATCAATGCCGGCGTTCCTGCTGGCCAGATCGAGCTTTCGGGTGTTTGCACATTCGAAGATCCACGTTGGCCATCTTATCGCCGGGAGGGCAGTGCTTGGAAGCATGACATTTGGTCTTTTATTGTTTGTCCGCATACGAGGGCTTAAGGATTTGGTACAATATACCTATATGGATGTTCTTGATTTGAAGGGCAAAAAGGTGACTATCATGGGTTTGGGCCAATTTGAGCATGGCAGCGGCTGGGCTGCGGCTCAGTTTGCAATCGACCAAGGTGCTGACCTCATCATTACCGATTTAAAGACGGAAAAAGACCTTGCGCACCAGATCAAACGGGTGAAAGATCATGCGGCCGCAGTCGGGTATCACGGCAATATCGATTGGGTCATGGGAGAACACCGCGACGAGCTTTTCACGCAAACCGACATGGTAATCCGCAACCCTGGCGTGCCGATCCAATCGCCCTTTTTGCAGGCGGCAAGGAAGGCCGGTGTTCCCGTTGAGTCGGAAATGACTTTGTTTTTTAAGCTATGCCCGGCAAAAATCGTTGGTATCACTGGTACGCGGGGCAAAAGCACCACAACCTCGCTTATTTCAAGCCTGCTGCAAAAAGGGAAGGCGAAATTGTGGTGGGGCGGCAATATCGGTAAGAGATCACCGCTTGAATTCCTTGCGGAGGTCAAGAAGGACCACCTTGTCGTGCTGGAATTATCGAGCTGGATGCTTGAGTCGCTCCATGAGCACAAATTGTCGCCGCAGGTGGCCGTGCTCCTGAATGTGCAAGAAGACCACTTGAACAGGTATAAGAGCATGGAAACGTATGCCGAGGCCAAAGAGTACATCACTATGCACCAGAAGCCTGAGGATGTTCTCATTTGCAACCATGCCAATGGCTATACGAAAGCGATGGGCGAGCGCACGCGAGCTCACGTCTACTGGTATGACCGCTTAAGTGATTTGCCCGAAGGTTATTTTTTGAAAGACACCATGGTGACCGAGCGTTTGTCTGGGAAGCAAGAAGCCCTTGTCGATGTTCGCAATGTTCCCCTGCGCGGCGAGCACAATTATGAAAATATTCTCGCGGCTGTGGCTTGCGCGCGCCGCTTTGCTTTGTCCGCCGAAGTCATCTCGCAAGAATTGGCCATGGCGAACACATTGCCGGGCCGCATCCAGTTTATCGACGAGATTAGAGGCATCACTTTCGTAAACGACACGACCGCAACGACTCCTTCGGCTGGTTTAGCTGCCTTGCGCGCTCTCAAGGATCGCCCGATTGTCATGATTGCTGGCGGGTCAGACAAACAGCTGGATTTTACCGAGCTGGCCCAAGCAGCCCCTGGTCTTACGAAGGCAATCGTCTGGCTTCCTGGCGCGGGAACCGACCGTTTTAAGGCATCTTTGCCCGCAGATACCCGCCTGAATCAAGTTGACGCTGCTTCTATGCAAGAAGCAGTCAAGCAAGCTTTTGCCTTGGCGCAGAAAGGCGATATCATTTTGCTTTCACCTTCCTGCGCGAGCTTTGGCTTATTCAAAAATGAATTTGACCGCGGTGATAAGTTTAACGAAGCCGTCTCGTCCTTGGCGTCGATCATGAAATAATATGGCGATCCGTCGTGTCAGCCGTTTGCATAAACCTGACCTGGTCTTTTTGGCCGGCTTTGCTTTTATGGCCGTGTTCGGCATGGTCATGCTGTCCTCGGTCAGTACGGCAATAGCCTTTCAGCGTTTTGGCGACAGTCTTTATTACGTGAAGCACCAGTTGTTTAATGGGTTTATTCCCGGTTTGTTCGCTTTTGTTTTTTTTGCTCTTGTCGATTACCACGCTTGGCGTCGTTTTGGTTTTACGATTTTCGTTGCCTCCATCATCTTGCTGCTCGCTGTTTTTATTCCTGGTCTTGGTGTCAGTTTTGGCGGTGCCAATAGCTGGTTGGATTTGGGGTTTATCCTGTTTCAGCCAGCCGAAGTCACCAAGCTGGCTTTTATTTTGTATCTAGCGGCTTGGCTGGAAAAACGCGACAAGCAGGTCATTAAAGACTTCTCCGACGGCCTTGTCCCGTTTTTGACATCGTTGGGCATAGTGATGCTGTTGATATTTTTACAGCCCGATGTCGGCACCATGACCGTCATTGCCATGATTTCCTTCATGATCTATTTCACGGCAGGTGCTAGTTTGAAACACTTGTTAGGGCTTGGAGCTTTTGGTGCTGCGGCCTTGGCTTTTTTGATTAAAATCGCCCCGTACCGTGCCGCCCGTTTTACGGTGTTTTTACATCCAGAATTGGACCCGCAAGGAATCGGCTATCACATCAACCAGGCGCTATTGGCAATCGGTTCGGGCGGAATTTTTGGCCTGGGCTTTGGCTATTCGCGACAGAAGCACTTGTATCTGCCCGAGGTAATCGGCGATTCGGTATTTGCCATCATTGCCGAGGAATTGGGTTTTTTGGCCATTTCGGTCGTCCTGATAATTTTTTTCACCATGCTGTACCGCGGCTTTCGCATTGCGCGCCAGGCACCGGACAATTTTGGCCGATTTGTGGCCGCTGGTGTCATGAGTTGGATTGGTTTTCAAAGCTTTATTAATATCGGCGCCATGATTGGCCTTTTGCCGATTACGGGCTTGCCGCTGCCGTTCATTAGCTATGGCAGCTCTTCGCTGATCGTTCTTTTTGCCGCTATCGGTATTGTCATCAACATTTCACGGCAGACGGTTGAGGCTAGTAGCAAAAAGAGCAAGATCATGAAAATGGTAAAAGCTTCGGCTTCCACATAACTATGGTTGACGGAAAAAAACTTTGCGTCCTTTTTGCCGGCGGCGGCACGGCTGGTCCGGTCACGCCGCTCTTGGCTGTCCTTGAAGAATTACGCGCGCAAAAACCAG
>CAYHTI010000106.1:0-3222 GCA_964359515.1 uncultured Gammaproteobacteria bacterium
GCAAAAATGCGTTTATGCTGCAGGAAGGCTGGGGGATTGGGGCTCAAGATGACGCGCGCGAGCCCTTCGACGACGGCAGTTTTGCCGACGCCGGGTTTGCCGACGAGCATGGGGTTATTTTTTTGCCGTCTGCCGAGAATCTGCAAAACCCGGTCAAGCTCTTTTTGTCGGCCGATGAGCGGTGAGCAAGAGGCGAGGTAGGACGGCGAGGTCATTTCCTTCGCCAGGCTTTGTAGTACGGGAAACTCATGTTGTTCTTCAACGGGTTCGTCGCTGGGTGATTGGAGGTCCTTGAGGGTGTGGGTCAGGTCGGGAAATTTCGACGTGCTCTTAAGTACAACGAGCAGGCGGCGCTGCAATTCAGTGCGATTAACATGCCAGAGGCTGAACAATTCTTGCAGCGGCTTATCCGCCATGTCGATCAGGCAGGCGAGGGCATGTTCCGTGCCGACATAGGTATGTTCATGCAGCTGCGCGGTACGAACCGCCTTTGTCAGGAGGGTGACCGTCTTTTCACTGAGGTCGGGTATGGCGGCTGCATCGTGGAAATAGGGAGTATGGTAGCGTCGGATCAAGTCTTGTTTTAATAAATCAACGGGAAAACTCGCCTGGTCTAGCAACTCCGAGCTGATACTGCCTTTTTCGGAGGCAAGGCCATAGAGCAGGTGTTCTTCTGTGACCTGCTTATGCCCGAACTCCGCGGCAAATTGCATGGCGCGCGCGAGGGCCTGCTTGAGGTGCGTCGTGAACAGCTTGACGATCGAGGAATGTTTCATAGGCTAGGCGCTTAGACGGGCGGCTTGTTCTATGGCTTGGATACGTTCTTCGATGGGCGGATGCGTGGAGAAGAGGCGGGAGACAAAGCCTGATTTTAATGGCGGATAAATAAAGAGATGAGCGGTTGCTTCATGGTGGCCGGCGACTGTCGGGGATTGAGAAATTTTTCGCAAGGCGCTGACCATGGCTTCCGGATAGCGGGTCAGCATGACTGAATCCGCATCGGCCAGGAATTCGCGCCGGCGTGAGATGGCCAGTTTAATGAGCTGCGCCGCGATCGGGGCCAAGATGGCCGCTGCTACTATAATGGGGAGAAGGTAGATGGAGCCGTTATTGCGGTCGCTGCGTCGGGAGAAAGCCAGCCGCCAGAGGAGATCAGCTAGCAGTACGACGAGGCCGAACAGGACGGCTGCCAGCAGCATGACGCGGATATCATAATTTTTTACGTGGCTGAGCTCATGACCCATTACAGCTTCAAGTTCGGTTTTATTCAGCCGCTCGCGCAAGCCGGCCGTAATAGCGACGGAAGCATGTTCCGGGTCGCGGCCCGTCGCGAAGGCATTAAGAGCCATGTCGGGGATAAGGTAAACGCGAGGCCTGGGAACGCCCGCTGTAATAGCCAGATTCTCGACACTGTTGAATAATTCCGGGTCATCAGCCTTTTGTATTTCACGCGCGCCGACGGAAGCAAGCACGACGGAATCGCCTGCATAGTAGCCAAAGAGAACGGAGACAAGGTTAAAGGCGATCGCTCCTAAAAAGATCAATTCGCCGTCCTGCACGACGATCGAGATCAAATAGCCGAGGCCAAGCACAAGAGCGCTGAAGGTGAAGAGCAAGAACCACGACCGGCGCTTATTGCTGGCTATTAATTCGTACATGGTGAAGTTGAAGGATGTTTGGCGTTAAAATTTAACGGCCACGTTTTCGCGCTCCTTCTGGTCGGCAACTTCAAAGAATTCCTGTTTGGTAAATTGCATCATGCTGCCGATAACATTGGTCGGGAACACCTGCAACTTGTTGTTGAAGGCCAAGACTTGGCTGTTGTAGAAGCGGCGCGCAGCCTGGATCTTGTTTTCTGTATCAGAGAGCTCGCTTTGCAAGGCGGCAAAGTTTTGGTTGGCCTTTAATTCCGGGTAATTTTCGGCGACCGCCATCAAATTTCCGATCATGGAAGTCAGGCGAGACTCAAATTTAGCCTGGTCAGCCGTGCCATGGGACTGCATAGCCTGCGCGCGCGCCTCGGTGACGTTTTGAAACACCGATGATTCATGTTTCGCGTAGCCTTTAACCGTTTCCACTAAGTTGGGGATAAGGTCATAGCGTCGCTTCAGCTGCACATCGATATCGGACCAGGCTTCTTGCACGCGATTGCGCGCGCGGATGAGTCCATTATAAAGAGCGATCAGGGCGAGAACGAGAAGAGCCAAGACTATAAGGACAATGGTCGTAGTGCTCATAAACAAAAATGAGATATAAGATAGAGCAATTCTAATGAGATTTGCTCTCATTTGTCAATGAGCAGGAGTGTTCAATGTTTCTCCACAGTCTGCATTGTTGGTGCATCCAAAAAAATGGTATAATTTCAACGTTATCTTTTGCACCTTAGCCCGATATGGCGTTGTTCTCCGCCGAGCAAAGTTTTTTAGGCATTGATTTGGGCGCCGGCAACATTAAAATGGTTGAACTGCGTAATGAGCAGGGTCGACCGCGTTTAGTTACCTATGGGGCCTACGAAGTGCCTCATAACCAGATCATAGACAATGATTGGTCCAAGCGCCGACCAGAGGCCGTAGCCGCCTTAAAGGAAGTCCTTCGTCAAAGCAAGGCCCAATCAAAGCTGGTTGTTTCCGCTTTGCCTACCTTTGCCGTTTTTTCCTCTTTAATCTCCATCCCGCCCGTCGGGCCAAAGGAGCTGGCGAATGCCATTCGGCTTGAAGCGAAAAAAGTCGTACCGCGCCCTATCGATGAAATGATTTTAGACTGGAAGGAGATTCAGCCCACTACCGACTCCGCCGATTTAAAGGGCGGGGGAGGGGAAGATGATTCTGGCCTTGGAAAAATTACGGACACAAAAACAGGCCAGCAGCGAAAAATATTGATCACGGCGGCCCCGAAAGATTTAGTAGATGATTACGTTGCTATTTTTCGTGATTCATCTTTGCGGTTGGTCAGTCTCGAAACGGAGGCCCTGGCTTTGAGCCGGTCTTTAATTGGTCGCGATCCATCCATCTTGATGGTTGTCGACATGGGGGCGAAATCCACCAATTTATCCATCATTGAGCAGGGCATTCCTGTGGTCAATCGCGGCGTCAACTTCGGCGGCGCGCTGGTCACGCAGGCCATCAGCGAAAAATTAGGCGCGACCATGCCCGAAGCTGAGCAATGGAAGCGCGACATGGGTTATATCCAAAACCGCGCCGTGATTTCACCTGCGATCCGCGA
>CAYHTI010000107.1:0-3220 GCA_964359515.1 uncultured Gammaproteobacteria bacterium
ACCGGCTTTTTTGATGTCTAGTGCCATTTCTTTTTTGGCAATTTCAACAACCTCCTCGATACGGGCCGGTTGGATGCGGCCGTCGGCGAGCATTTTGTCCAAGGCGCGCTTAGCCAAATGGCGGCGGATCGGGCTGAAAGAAGAAATGGTGATGACTTCCGGCGTGTCGTCCACGATTAATTCAACGCCCGTGAGCCGCTCAATAAGTTTGATGTTGCGGCCTTCCTTGCCGATGATGCGTCCTTTCATGTCTTCCGACGGCAGGTCGACAATGGTGGTGGTCACTTCGGCCACATGGGAGTTGGCGACGCGCTGGATGACATTGGCCAATACCTTTTTGGCCTTCATTTCCACTTCTACTGACGTTTCGTCTTGGATTTTGCGCAAGCGTTCGAGGATGGCTGGGCCAAATTCTTTTTCGGCGGCTTCCATGAGGATATCTTTGGCCTGATCTTTGTTTAAGCCAGCGATGCGTTCCAATTTGGCGTATTGTTCTTCTTTGACCTTGGTGATTTCTTGCTTGGTCGTGTCAACGACTTGGGTTTTTTCCATCAGGGCGATCTGCTTGGCTTCCATTTCCGTAAGTTTCTTGTCGAACATTTCTTCCCGCTGCTCCACGCGTTTTTGCATGGTCGTCAGTTCCTGGCGGCGGCGTTGCTCTTCTTTGCGGGCTTCATCAATAACGCGCTGGGCTTCTTTTTTCGAGCTCAAGACAATATCTTGCGCTTCACTGCGTGTTTTCTTTAGTAACTCCTGGGCTTTGTTCTCGGCGTTCTCAGTCTGCTTCGCCATCATCGTTTGGCGGATATAGTAGCCTGCTCCTGCTCCGGCCGCGGCAGCCAACAAAATATATAAAAACAGCATACGGTTCTACCCGGGCTGTTTCAGCGGTTGCAAGGATGGTATGGCAAAACGCCCCCGTGCGGGGAAAGGCTTACGATTGCGCGTTTGTCATGTATTCCATCATAGGGGCTTGCGTGGAAAAATTCGAGGTTGAGTAAGGCGTCCGTAACAGGGTTTTTCCGTAACCGATAAACAACACGGGTCTGATTATCATTTATTGCTCTCAACGTATCAATTCTGAGCCCAACCGTCAATTGTTGGTGACAAGGCTGGTTTTGTCTAAGGTTCGACAATTTTTTGCAGCAAAACGGCGCCCTTTTTGGGCGCCGTTGGCAGGTTCTACTTGCTGATGATTTGGTCGATCAGGCCGTACTTTTTGGCCTCATCTGCTGACATGAAGTTGTCGCGGTCCGCGTCTTTTTCAATGGTTTTGAGGTCTTGGCCCGTGTGTTTGGAAAGAAGGGTGTTCAGCTTATCCTTAACTTTGAGGATATGGCGGGCATGGATTTCAATATCCGAGGCCTGGCCCTGGGCGCCGCCCATGACTTGATGGATCATGATTTCCGAATTCGGTAAGGAAAAACGTTTGCCTTCTTTACCGGCGGCAAGGAGCACGGCGCCCATGCTGGCGGCCATGCCGATACAAATGGTGGACACGTCCGGCTTGATATATTGCATGGTGTCATAAATAGCCAAACCAGCGCTGACCGATCCGCCTGGGGAATTGATGTAGAATTTGATGTCTTTTTCCTTGTCTTGGCTTTCCAGGAATAAGAGTTGGGCGATAATTGAGTTGGCGACCATGTCATCAACGGCCGTGCCAAGGAAAATAATGCGGTCTTTTAGCAAGCGGGAATAGATATCATAAGCCCGTTCGCCGTATTGGGACTTTTCGATGACGGTGGGGATCAGGTTCATAAAAGACTGGGTACGGGTGCCAAGGTACAGGAACCGTGGACCGGAAATTAGTGTGTGATTATCATACCACTGGTTAGCAATCGGTCAAGAGGAGTGCTAATTGTCCTTTAACACAGTAGTTATTCCGCGCCGGATGATTTATACTATGTCTATAGTAATAGCTTATTAAACTATGCCAAAAGCTAAATCAAAAGAGACTGACCATGTGTGTGAAGAAAAGTGCTGCTGCGACTGGTCGCCGCATCGCCGCGATGGCCTGTGGGCCTTGGTCATGCTCATGATGCTCATTTTTACGTTTACGGCCGGGTTGTTTCTTATGCAAGAAGGAAATGCCCTGGAAAATGAAATCACGGGCGGCCAAGTTCAAGACCAGGGCCGTTTTATGCATAGAATTTTACGGGCAGGCAATCTAAGCAAGATCGCCACAACGCCGGTTGCGCCTGAGGCGGAAACACAGCCTGTAGCGTCGGGGTTGGCAGGGAATAGGGAGATTTATTCGCAAATCGAAAATTGGTCTGCCTATAAAGAGATTAAGACGGCTGCCGAAAAAAATCTCATGACTGGTTGTTATAATGACCTGACGGGCGAACCGCTTCAAGATCTCGACGAAGCCATCGCCAAATTAGAGTCAGGAAAGATGTATCGCCTGGTTTTGCCTGGTGATTATGATCTGATCTATACGCCGCGTGGGTCGTTTCCAGTCGAGCAATTCATGGATTCTGTTTGCGGGGAGCTGGGGAGCATGTTTTTGGCACATGCCTACGATGATAAGCTGCTTTGGATGCAGGGCGGTTGCGGTGGGGTGGCCTACTCGCCGGATGAGGATCCAGATGGGACATTGACGAAACAATTAAACGATTGCGATCTATCTAGCAAAGTCGTTACGGATTTTTTTTCAAAGTGAATGAGGTAATGCGCTGATGCTACAAAAAACAAAACTCCTCTTCGATTAACATCGGAGAGGAGTTTTGTATTCGCGGACTTCTTACTGCAGTCAAGAAGATATACCCGAGGAAGATTCGAGCCGGAGCCAGAAGCAACCTTGGAGCATATCCCCATGCTTGTCGTGACTGCAGAAAGAAGCGGCGAAAAAAAAACGAATACGAGGCAAGTTGCCTCATATCCTTTTGGGAGGGTTTTTTTCCCTAACAAAAAGAAAGATATCACGCCTGTGGATAATTGTCAAGGATAATGTGACAAACGGCAATAGGTTGGTTGGGGGCAAGGTGTGGAAAATTAGCAAAAATCCTTTATAAAATCGATGTTTCCCCGCGTGTTTATTACTACAGTACGGGGCGTCAATTTGTTTCAACATTTATTGACAAAAGCGCAAAATAATGACGTTTAGTGTTCTTAGGTCCTTTTCTTTGGCTTCGAGGTAAGCCATATGTTCTTCAAGACGCTTAACTGCGAAAATAAATAGCCAACCACAGATTCTTTTATAAAATTCGCGAAATCT
>CAYHTI010000108.1:0-3210 GCA_964359515.1 uncultured Gammaproteobacteria bacterium
CACGCCCTGCCGCAAGACATCATCAACAATATCGAACGCCTCAATGAGCGTCGTCTTTTTCTCAATAACTTGAAGGATGCGGTCATTGGGAATGGTAATGATGGTGTCGACCTTGCTCGCGAGCTCTTCATGCGCCTTTTCAGCGATCATGGCACGTTGTTTTCCCTCAAAGGAAAAAGGCTTGGTCACGACGCCAATCGTCAGCGCGCCCAATTCTTTGGCTATGGAAGCCACCACGGGAGCAGCGCCGCTGCCGGTGCCGCCGCCCAAACCGCAAGTAATGAAAACCATGTCCGTGTCCTTGAGCAGCTCTTTGATTTCATTTTGGTTTTCTTCGGCTGACTTGCGTCCCATTTCGGGGTCCATACCGGCGCCAAGTCCGCGCGTCACGGTCTTACCGACGTGCACGCGGATAGGGGCGCGGGAATGGTGCAGCGCTTGCGCATCCGTGTTAACGGCGATAAATTCCACGCCGCGGATTTTGGAAGCGACCATCTGGTTGATGGTGGATCCGCCGCTGCCCCCTACGCCGACCACTTTGATTTTGGCAAAGGTTTCGATGTCGGGCTTGATTTCCATAGGCTTACTGTTAGTTAGTCATGAAGCATGGGCGCTTATCCGTTTCGACAAACGGACCAACATCCATTCCTCATGGGACAATCGACTTGATCCAGCCTTTTATTTTATCTTTGACTCCCGACAGGCTTGAAAGCCCTGCGAAACGGCTGCCGCCGCTCCCCTGCATGTTCATGCCCCAAAGCAATAAGCCCACAGCGACCGCATACATCGGGTCATTGACCTTTTCGATAGCCGTGGTGAGTTCGCGCGGGGACCCGACGGATGCGGGCAACCTGAATTCTCGCTTGGCGACATCGATAATGCCGTTTAAACGAGAGCCCCCGCCGGACAAGACAATGCCAGCTGGCAGCAGGCCGCTGCGATTAATTTTCCTGAGCTCCTTGTTCACGAGCTTAAAAATCTCTTCAACCCGTGCTTCGATCATTTCCGCAATTTGGCGGCGGGACACCAAATGGGACTCTCCCTCAGAGAATTCGTTGAGGTCGATCATTTCTTTTTTATCCACCATGTCCGGCAAGGCCGCGCCATACTGTAATTTAACTTGTTCGGCAATGTCGATAGACGTGCGCAAGCCGATAGCGATATCAGATGTGATATGACCGGCACCTACCGGTAAGACAGCCGTGTGCATAACGTCGCCCTCCTCATACACTACGACGCTTGTTGTTGCTCCACCGACATTAACCAAGGCCACGCCAAGCTCCTTTTGCTGCTTATCTAACGTGCTTTCCGCAGCAGCCAAGGCAGCAAAAACCGTGTCTTCAATATCTAAGCCGGTGCGATACACGGCCTTCGTCAAATTTTTAATCTGCGTCGACAATCCCTGGATGATTTGAGCATCTACTTCGAGGCGCACGCCGGTCATGCCCACCGGATCTTTAATGCTGGTCTGGTTGTCTACCGTGTACGAACGAGGGATCACATGCAAAATTTCGTAATTCGGCGGCGTGGCCACAGCTTGCGCGGCTTCAATGACGCGCTCAACGTCGTCTTCGTTGATTTCGCCATTCGCTTTAGAAACGGCAATAACGCCCTTGGATGTCTGCGAAAGGATATGCGCACCGGAAATACTGACAATGGCGCGCTCAAGCGGCACGCCGGCCATGCGCTCCCCCTTTTCAATACAGCTGGTAAGGCAAGTCACAGCATCTTCAATGCTCGTGACAACGCCCTTGCTGATGCCCTGTGACGGCGTTTCGGCGACACCGATAATGTGAAGGGTTTTACCCTCCGCGCCATCGTCAGCTAATTGGCCGACAACCAAGCGTATGGTCGTCGAACCCACATCCAATCCTGTGATAATATCGGAACGGCTCATGATGGTAGGTTAAGCATGCCAACCCTTGAACAAAGTATTGATAGTATATCCCCTGACAAGCGAATACGCCAACGGTCGCCTGAGCAAATTAACTAGTCAAATCTATTGCTCGATAATGGTGCGAAACAAAAATTTACTCAGGGCGGCTTCGTTCGATCAAACCGGCGTTATCCCCAAGGTATTTCCGCTCCAAGCCCAACATGGATTCAAAATCAGACTTCGTTTCGTGGTCATGGCCGAGCAAATGCAGTAATCCGTGGACGACAAGGATCTTTGCCTCGTCCATATCGCTGTGCCCATGCTGTGTGGCCTGCTTGCGCAAGGTATCGACGCTCATAAAGATATCCCCCAATTCCCCGCCCTGAGGGTATTCCCTAGTCTTTTCCATAATGGGAAAGGACAAGACATCGGTCGGCTCATCTTTTTGCCGATGATGACGGTTCAAGGCCTGGATTTCGTTATCCGTCACAAAAACGATACTTGCCTGGATCGGCCCGTGCTCAAGCAAAAACCGAGCCTCCCCTGAAAGGACACCTTGCGCTAGAGACGACAACACGTCGGCGTCAAAGCCGACGTGTTGTTGTGTGTCGATTGCAATCTGGACCTGCGACATAGCCTTAACGGGAAACAGCGTTAATTTTGCGTTGGAATCGGGGCAACAATGGGCGCTAAACTATTGGCCATCATGTCCCAAATGCTGCGATAGCGCAAGACAGGCTCTTGTCCGGCGTCATAGTACATCACGAAAATGAAAGCTCGGGATCCAGGACCACGGTCATCCAGCGCCGCAATCACGATCGTATGGTCAGACGATTCTATGCCGCTAAAACCTGCTTCATTGGAAAAGTTCACGAATTGGGTCAAATCAGCGCTTGCTGCCTGGCGCTGATACCATTCCGCGACCGTGGCCCGTTCGTCATTGACGTACACATCAATGCGGAAGCTCTCGCCCCCCTCACCAGGACGGACGATAAATTGGCTGCCGTCGGCCGTGTTTTTAGCGGCAGACCAGGCTGTCGGAATCAACAATTGATAACCGAATGATTCATTTCTTGCCAATTTCACCTGGGGCGAAACCTCAAGGAGGGCGCGCGGCGTGGCCGGGTCATAGAGGCTTTTGACCTCATTCCCGTCCAAGAAACTATCGGTGTCCGTGTCGGGAACGGCCGAACTGGTTAAAAAGATTAACTCTTCGACGTCAGTAAGCCCGTCTTGATCGGTGTCCGTGTCCCCTGGCAGAGGCACGGCAGAAAGCGCATGCAAAGTGACGGCTGGCGCAGTCGGAACCGGTTCTGGTTCAGGAACTGGTTCCG
>CAYHTI010000109.1:0-3186 GCA_964359515.1 uncultured Gammaproteobacteria bacterium
ATATACTTGCTGCGCGGCACCTCAAAAACCTCAGCTTTCACGAGGTAATAGATGGTACCCAAAAGGACAATCGGGGCAAAAACTCGCGACCAGCCAAATGCCGTGGCCAACATTGCGTCTGAGTAACGGCCGACAACCCCGGCAAACCCGAACAGGCCGGTAAACAACAGCAAGACCAAGCCAAAAAGGAACAGGATTAAAAGCCCTCGCTTGGTTGCCCTAGATAAACCGCTTTCTTCCCAATCATCTTGCGCGCGGCGCTTCGATTTACGAGCCATAATGCCTGTATTATAGCACTATTTTAAGATGACCCCAATTATAAACGACGCCCCTAAGCCGTCATAACGACGGCGCTAAAAACACAGGATTTTCCCCTCATGCTAAAATATCGTCACTGCCCCACTTTTATTGTTATTGCTCAATTATGGAGCAGGCAGGAAATCAGCTAATAAACACGCTTATCAGCCGCCAAAAGCTGCTGGAAAACGATGTGAGCTTTGTTAAACGAGAACAGTGCGCGCATAGCAACCAGATTGAAACTCTGGCTATTGAGGTGCATGAAATGCGAGAGGATTTAGGAGGTAAGATCAGTGTACTCACATGGAACTACAATAAAATGCGAGGAGATATGCATGAAATCAAAAAAAATGTAAAACTTATCCTAGATGCTCTTGCAATTAAAACTTAGGTCAACGGACAATAAAAAAGAACCCATCCACGCGGATGGGTCTTTTTATTGCCTAATTTATAGAGGCTATTGTGCTTCAACCGGAGCGGTGGCGCCTGGTTTAGGCTTCTGGTGGCTGGCAAAACCCGTACCGGCCGGAATGAGGCGGCCGATAATGACGTTTTCCTTGAGACCTTCGAGATGCTCGACTTTGCCGGTGATCGCGGCATTGATGAGCACGCGGGCCGTCTCTTGAAACGACGCGGCGGAGAGGAAGCTGCGGGTGGTCAAGCTGACCTTGGTGATACCGAGCAACAATAAGTCGTAAGTAGCCGGCTTGCCTCCGTCAGGCTGGACGCGGAGGTTTTCATCCAAGACTTCCTGCAATTCGGCAATCTCGCCGGGCAAGAGGTTGGTGTCTCCGGCGTCCTTGATAAAGACGCGGCTGAAGAGCTGGCGGGCAATCAATTCCACGTGCTTATCGTTGAGCTTTTGGCCTTGTGAGCCGTAGATTTCCTGAATCTGTTCAACAATGTACTTTTGTACGTCATTGCGGCCGCGCAAAGAGTACAACTGCTGCAGGTCAAAGCTGCCTTCGGTAATGCGGTCGCCCTTTTTGAGCTCTTGGCCGTCCTTAATCAAGATGCCATAGCCGATCGGGATGACGTATTCCTTGACCGCGGCCATGGGCACGCCGACATGGATACCATCTTCCTTCACATAAGCCGTACCGGCGCGACGGGCGGAAACTTCATTGCCGTCCGCGTCGATCATCAGGACTTTGCCATCCTTCACCTTGTCGCCATCCTTGATTTTGACTTCGGCCTTGGACGCCTTCTTGCCTTCTTCACTGTAAGGATAGATGTCCATGTCCTCAGCTTCGTAAGGGATGCGGACGACCTTCTGTTTCAGCGAGCTATTGGGCACGTTTTTCTTGGTCGGATCAGGGTTGGTGAGGATCACTTCTTCGATCTGAGCCTTACCATCAACTTCCGCAATGAAAGCGCGGCGCTTAGGGGCGCGGACTTCAAAGATTTCTTCAACGCGAGGCAAACCTTGCGTGATATCCGCTGCAGAGGCGATACCACCCGTATGGAAGGTACGCATCGTCAGCTGAGTACCAGGTTCACCGATACTTTGCGCGGCGATAATACCCACGGCGGTGCCGAGTTCAACAAGTTTATTGTGTCCCAAATCCAAGCCGTAGCAGCGCTTGCACAAGCCCTTGGATGATTGGCATTCCAAGACGCTGCGCACATGGACTTCCGTGATACCGGCGTCCTCAATCGCTTTCGCCATGTCATCGTCAAGCATGGTGTCAGCCGACACGAGCTCTTTCTTGCCGGACTTAACCGCTTCCAGCGTGTAGCGGCCGGCCAGACGTTCGCGCATTTCACGTCCCATCGCCTTGCTTTCAGCCATCGTGATCATGGTACCTTTCTTGGCGCCGCAATCATCCTCGCGGATGATGAGGTCCTGAGAAACGTCCACCAGACGGCGCGTGAGATAACCGGCATTAGCTGTACGCAAGGCTGTATCGGATAGACCTTTACGCGCACCGTGCGTGGAGATGAAGTATTCCAAGATGTCGAAACCGTCTTTGAAGTTACCGCGCACAGGAAGCTCGATAATTTCACCAGCAGGGTTGGTCACGAGACCTTTCATACCGACGATCTGGGTCAACTGTCCCCAAGAACCACGGGCGCCGCTTTCCACCATCGTAAAGACGGGGCCTTCGCGGTCCATGGCCTTGCTGGAAATCTTGACGATTTCATCTTTCACCTTGGTCCAGATTTCAATAATCTTGCCGTAGCGTTCGCTATTGGTAAGCAAACCAACTTCAAATTGTTCCTGGACTTCGTCCACTTTCTTTTCGGCAATTTCGAGGATGGCGGCTTTTTCCGGAATCTTCGGAATATCGTCCATGCCCCATGACCATCCAGAAAGTGTGATGTACTTGAAGCCGAGATCCTTAATCACATCCAGCAGTTTGGCCGTTTCTTCAATACCCCGCTCTTCAAGCGAGCGGCGCAAAATCTTGGCCAAGACTTTCTTGTCCACGAGCTCATTAACGAAGCGCAAGTCCTTGGGTAAGGACTCATTCATTAAGATGCGACCGACGCTTGTGACGTGCATGCCAGCTTCTAACCCGTCCTCGGCCGTGAATCGGCAGCGGACACGGTCGCGCAAAGCGATTTTGTTTAAGTTATAAGCCATGATCACTTCGGCCTTGTCGGAAAACGCCTTTAAGGCCTTGTCTTCCTTGCCGTCAAGCTTATAAGAGGTCATGTAGTACATGCCCCAAATCATGTCTTTCGACGGCGTGGCGATCGGTTCGCCCGTGGCCGGCTTCAACAAGTTCTTGGAAGACAACATGATAGTAGCGGCTTCGTGCTGAGCTTCCTTCGTCAAAGGCAAATGGACGGCCATTTGGTCACCATCGAAGTCGGCGTTAAAGGCCGCGCAGACGAGTGGATGGATTTGGATGGCCTTGCCTTCGATCAATACCGGCTGAAACG
>CAYHTI010000110.1:0-3160 GCA_964359515.1 uncultured Gammaproteobacteria bacterium
ACAGGAGATGGCTCCGGAGGTGTAGGGTTTTCTAGAACAGGCTGTGGTCGATTGCAACCAAAACCCAATAAACTTATGAGTATCAGCGGTAGTAGAGTGTTTTTTTTCATAATTATTAACCACAGTACACCCCTCCGTGATTTAAATCAAAAACCCCAGGATTTCTGGGGCATTTGATGGCGGGGCGTAGTGGAAAGGGTCGGAACGTTTTTTGGAAGTCGGGATTTGTGCAGCTGAGGCGCGAAAGGCAGACCCATCACTCGTTTTTGCGATTTGTCACGAGATTGCATATCGCAAAAATTCCGCTTAGTAACATTGCGTATACCAAAAAATCCAAAAGAAAATTTTTTCCAATGAAGAGGTCATTACCAAAATCATCAAAACTTGTGTCGGGCGCATCCGGCAGGTACCCAAAAGGGAACCCACCAATAGTCGTAACACCACGAGACCAACCTTCCTTGGTGTACGGATAGTTTTTTTTGACAACAACCGCGCTAAGCGCCGTTAGTAAAAGTGACAAAATAGCAATAATAATTACTTTTCTCATATTAGCGAATTATGACGACGCAACTCGCTTTCTAAGCTCTGCGACTGCCGAAATAAGATGTTTGGCACGAACCTCGTCGTACTGCTTTGCCTCTTCATTGATGACATGTTCGATGTCGTTCACATCTTCTTCGCTAAGAGTTTTTGTTTCAGCAAGGGTCTCTAGATCCTTGATGTGGTAAGGGCTACTCATAGCTGAATGTAGCTTATAGTACGCAACGCGTGCTGGATGCGAAAGGTTAAGCTTCGCTCCATGGAAATCGACAACCTGCGGGACAAGCCACTTTTCTGGTAATCGAACACCGGCTTTTCCTAACGGTTTTCCTTGCTCATCACGTTTTATGATGTGACCTTCAAAAAAGAGAAGTGCCCCGCCGTCTTTGATTTTCCCATGTTCATCAATCGCTGCGACAATCCTCTTTCGTCCTTCAGCCTCTTGTTTGAGACTTTCAGGGCTAACTCGTTCCATGTATTTTTTCCCATCTTGTTTATAGGAATGAAATAAGCCATAGCTATTTTCACCATTAGAAGCGAGGGATTGTGCAAGTGAATTTAATTGATCTGATTCCAATGACACATCGATATCTTTATGGAATCCAACGTATTCCCCCCGTAGAGCTGAGATATTCAAAGCGCCATCGAGCATCCACTTCGCTTTAAAATCGTTTAGAACGCTTCCGAGCCGTTGTAGATTCGAGTCCATACTCGCAACATCTTCTTGCAACATGGTGGGGCGCTCAGCGAGGTTCATTTCCTCTGTAAAACGGTGGCGACTTTCTTTGAACCAATCGCGTTCTTGGATGCGAAATTCTGGAAGGCCCAAATTAGGTTCAACTGGCCTTGGGTTAGGAGGCATTTCCTTCATAGTATCCTTACATTAGCACCAAGGATGTGGTTAGCAAAGTTCCAACTATCTCTTCCGTCTAATCAAAAACCTCAGGGAAATCCTGAGGTTTTTGATGGCGGACCGGACGGGAATCGAACCCGCGATCTCCTCCGTGACAGGGAGGCGTGATAACCGCTACACTACCGGTCCGTATTGTTTTTAGAAGAAAATCAACCCATATCTCGGTTGAGATAGGGCTGCAAGTACTGCTAAATTAGCAGGAAATGGATGTTTTGTCTAGGCCTTGTGATAGAAAGCTTGTTATCTCCAATCTCCCAAACTGTCCGCGTAATATTGTACCAAGACTTGGTTATCAAGCCGGTTGGCCTCAACATCAATTTTGGCCGTATCTGAATCAAAGACAAACAGCGTCGGAACCACTTGGGGTTCGAGATACTGCACAGGGACGGAGATGGATACGGCTGCGGTGTCTATCGAAATATTGCCGGCCAAGTTCATGCCCCATTGCCCAAAGGTCGGGACATGGACGGTGTAGGGAATAATCGTGTCAAAAACTTCACCCAGCGTTTCGTGGATGGACCAGAATGCTTTGCGTGAGAAATAAGGCGATGTCGATTGCGCAACCATCAGGCCATCCGCATCCAACCGTCGTTGCACAAGCCCGTAAAATTCGGTGCTGTAGAGCTTTCCTAGGGCCAGATCGTTTGGGTCGGGCAGGTCGATGATGATAACCGAATACAAGGCGGCCGTGTTTTCGAGAAATTTCTGCGCGTCTGTATTGACTACACGCACGCGGGCGTCTGCCAATGCATCACCATTGAGCTGCTTGAGCAAAGGGTGCTGTGCTCCCAAATTGGTCATGGCCTGGTCGATATCCACCAAGGTCACTTCTTGCACGTCAGGGTATTTAAAAATTTCCCGCAGGGCTAAACCATCGCCGCCGCCTAAAACAAGGATACGTTCACGCTTTCTGGCTAAGGACATGGCTGGGTGGACCAGGGCCTCATGGTAGCGGTATTCGTCGATCGAGGAGAACTGTAAATCACCGTTTAAAAAGAGGCGTACGTCATCTTTAAATTTCGTCAAAACAATGCGCTGGTACGGTGTTTGCGCGGCATAAATAATTTCATCTTGATAAAGGAAATGTTCAAAAAATGAGCTGACGCGAAAGGAATAGACAAAGCCTGAGGTTAGCACGACCAATCCGAGCAGGGAAGCGGCCATCAGCTTGCGGTACGCAGCTAGTTCTTGTCGAAAATACCAGGCGTTAACGACCGCGATAGCCAAATTGAGCATGCCGACGAGGAAGGCTGTTTTCATGATGCCCAAGTAGGGAAGCATGACGAGCGGGAACAGGATTGACGCTACTAGGCCGCCGATATAATCGAAAGCAAGGGCATTGGCCAAAGCCGAACTGAGCGTGCCAAAGCGATGGATGATGCGCGTAATCAAGGGGATTTCTAACCCTACGCCTGTGGCAATGGCGGCAATCAAGAGGAAACCGGCAAGGTAGAAATAGCTTGTCAGCGAAAAAGCCGCGTATAAGATGGCCGCGGACAGACCGCCGACAATGCCGATGACGATTTCAATCGTGATGAATGTTGCCAATAGATCATCCTTGATGTACTTCGAGATAAACGACCCAACACCCATGAAAAACAGAAACAAGCCGATCGTTAAAGAGAAATGCAAGATGCTGCTTCCCAAAAAGTAAGATGAAATGCTACAGATGAGGAGTTCGTAAAAAATCGCGCAGGTCGCCACGAT
>CAYHTI010000111.1:0-3156 GCA_964359515.1 uncultured Gammaproteobacteria bacterium
CGCAGGTATTTGAAAGGCCCATTTTCCGAAATTCGCCTGGTCGTACATCTTGAACGACATCAGGACGGCACCAAATTAACAGCCGTATTTTCAGCCCAAGCGCGCTATGCCGCGGTACGACTGACAATGCCCATGTATACGCGGTTATTTTTCTCAAAAAAGATCTATGAGACTATTCTCCGCTATGATCGTTTGGCGGCGAGCAAGGGCGAAGACCGTCTGCCAACTGGGAAAATTGAATTTGTCCCTGGCGGAAAAGAACGTTTGGCGTCTTATCGAGCCGCTCTGTTGAAGAAAGATCTCAGTGCTGCGGCTGTCGAGGCGCTTGTAAAGGTGATCAAATCAGGTGATGAACTCACGATCAGCCGTTTGCGCCCGTACGCCTTAGCGGATGTATGGAACATGCCTCGACGAGCCATCTTAGAGCTCTGTTTGCAAGCAACGCGTGTGGGAATGCTTGAATTCCAATGGGAGTTCCTTTGCCCCCTCTGCCGCGGCCCCCAACAAAAAGTGACGGCATTAGCTGATGCAACTAGCAAACTTCATTGCGACAGCTGCAATATTGATTTCGAAGTAAATTTAGATCGCTCGGTCGAGCTGACCTTCCGCCCAAACCAGGCTATTCGCCAGTATACAGTGAAAACATTTTGCGTTGGTGGTCCAAATTTGACCCCTCATATTGTCGTGCAGCAGCGCCTTAAGCCAGGAGAAAGTAAAACCATTTCGCCGATGCTTGAAGTCGGTCGTTATCAGCTTCGCTTGTTTCGCCAAGCAGGCAGCCAGTTTTTGGCTGTGAAAAAAGAGGGTGCCCAAAATTTTAGTATTACGGCTGGAGAGCCCTGGAATGACCAAGAGGTCTCAATCTCCCCTACCCCAACGATAAATTTTGCCAATCAGACCAGCGAGGAACAGGTGTATGTACTTGAGCGGATCGCTTGGACAGATCAAGCTGCCACTGCCGCGGAAGTAACCGCTTTACAGGCTTTCCGCGATCTTTTTTCAGCTGAGGCCTTGCGCTCTGGCGAACAAATTTCCGTCGGCACCATGACAATCGTCTTCACTGACCTTAAAGGGTCGACTAAAATGTATCAGGAAATCGGCGATGCGCCGGCTTTTGGTTTAGTATTGACGCATTTTGACGTAATCAAAGCTGCTATTGCTGAATACGACGGCGCTATCGTCAAAAACATTGGCGACGCCATTATGGCCGTTTTCCGTCGCCCTGCTAATGCAATTCAGGCCATGCTTAAAGCCCAGGCCGCGCTTGGGATGCCCGAAGCAAGGCAGCGCCCCTTAACCTTGCGCTCAGGCATGCATGCTGGTCCTTGCATCGCCGTGAATCTCAACAACCGTCTTGATTATTTCGGCACGACCGTCAACAAAGCTGCTCGTTTAGAAGGAAAATCCTTAGGGAATGATGTTGTTGTCTCCGAGGACGTGTATAATGACCCCGAAGTTAAGCGCTTAGTGGCCCAAGGCGGCGGGTACAAGTCGGAAATGTTTGAAGACGAGCTGAAAGGGTTTGAAGGAAAGGCGCGATTGTACCGCATCTCAATTGCTAAATAGTTCGGCTATGTTTATAGAATGGTCTAAACTCAACCACCTCTCCGTTATTACGGAAAGCGGTCAAAAGCTTGGCCACGTCGAAGGTGTGACCGTTGATGTGGAAGCACATACAGTGCGCCATTATGAAGTAAAGCCCGGGGGGACGATAACCGGGTTGTTGCGTAAGCATTTTTTGGTGAGCCCGTCTGAAATCACTAGCATTACCGCTGAGCAAATGACGGTGAAAGACACGTTTACCCCTGTTGAAGCCGTGAACGGAAAAACGAGGTTGGTGCTTACAAGGCCAGAGACCAGCGTAGAAATGAGCGAAACGAAGTAAACAAAAAGCCTCTCAGTCAAATCGAGAGGCTTTTTGTTTGGGATCACGTTTTAATGGCTAGTGCTTCTAAAATGAGGTCTAGTTTATGTTCGATCTTGTCCATTCTTACTTCAATTTTACCCATTTTTTGTTCAATCCTGTCCATTCTCTGCTCAAGCTTATCCATTCGGTTCTCAATCTTGTCCATTCTTTGCTCAATCGCATCAATTCTTGCATGAACTTTCTGGAATTCAGTTCCCAGGATATCTATCAGCTCTTCACGCCTGCTTTTATTGAGCTTGAGTGAAGACATATCAGCTTCAAGTCTGTCAAGGCGCGACCGAAATTGTTCAAAAAACACCATCCCCGCTTGTTCCATAGGACAAAACAATTAGTGGGCCGGGATAGAGGTGCATGTAATAATATCTCTGATTTTACGGCCTGTCCAGCGCCGTCGCATCATGGCGCCGTCGCAGGAAAATTAAAAACACCCACCGCGAGCGCTTCAGAACGACCACTGCCATGCGGCGGGTCGTTCCGATTTGCTCGGGTGGGGATGGTCATCGTCCCAGCGGGATGGTGACGACTTGGTCGGCGCGGTCCTGGCGCCAGAAGCGGAGCGCGGTCTCGTTTTGCGCACGCAAGTCGCTGAACGGGAGTACTGCGCCTCCCTCAGGAATGCGTGCGACCTCGGTGCCGCGCGAGGTGAGCAGGCAGAGGTTGAAGGCCGGCAGGCTGCCATCACGCTCGCGGTAGAAGCAAAGTACCCCGCCTTCTGCTGACAGGGCTTCCTTGCCTGCCACAGGAGGTGAATTCGCGACGAGCATGGCATACAAACCAGGCTGCTTGGGCGCGAACAGCGTAAACGCATCCATCGGCTCCTCAGCCGAGAACCCCCCGCGTTCGCGAATGAACGACATGGTCTCCGCGTATGTCGCTTGGAGGTGCTGTGACCGCCATTCGAGCAGCGACTTGATGAACTGGTGCGGCTGGTTCGAGCGTGCCGCCTGCACTTGCAAGCGCAGCAAGGTGTTGGCCGCCATCCCATACTGGTAGAACGCGATTGGAATCCAGCTGCTTATGATCCCGTCTGCCTCCAGCTCCAGTCCGGGTGAGCGATGCGAGGTCATCATGACGTAGCTGGCTCGCTCGGTGCGCTCTCGGCCAGCCAAGAGGTCGAGCAGAACGGCGTTCGCCGTGCTCCCGCTCCCCCGGTTGATGAGTCCGGTTACGACCAACTCATAGATGGTCGCGAGTCCCTCGTCGATGCCGCCGGGAAGCTCGAGATGACG
>CAYHTI010000112.1:0-3150 GCA_964359515.1 uncultured Gammaproteobacteria bacterium
ATCCCAGGAAAGGCCAGGGAAAGCCCCCAAAAAAAAGCAATCGCCGAACTTAAAGCACACCAGCCGCGCGGTGTGCTTTTGCACTTAATCCCCTCTTTTGATCTGCTGCCGCTTTACGCGTTCAGCTTTAAATATAGAAATCATCTCATCAGCCAGCGCTTCCGCCGCCTTGGTATTATCTTTACTGTAATTGCAAACAAAAATATCCGCACTCACGTATTCCTGTTCGGGCCAAGTATGTACCGCTATATGAGACTCGGCTAAAACGATCGCGGCCGTAAATCCGTTCGGTTGAAAAAAGTGGCTATATTCGCCCAGCATCTCTAAGCCGTGCCGACCGACCGCAGCGGCAAGCAGTGCCATAAAATCTCGGAGCGCCGACTCATCGGGAACATCGTCAAACTTGCACCCATGCAAGTCGAGCAGAATGTGCGTGCCGTCATGGCGTGGCATAGATTACAAAAAACTTGGCGGAGAGGGAGGGATTCGAACCCTCGATACCCTTTCGAGTATACCGCATTTCGAGTGCGGCGCGTTCGACCACTCTGCCACCTCTCCATACCCGCCTACTTGTCCGCCGTAGCTCCTGCGTAGGAGGAAGCCTCGGCGAAGGTGGGTCCAAACAAAAACGCGCGGTCGGCGCAGAGAAACCATACTGATTTACTAGGCATTAGTCAACACACGACTTGAAAAATCCTCGCATTTCCATTATAGTTCGCCTGTAAAGAGCCCATGGGGCTTTTTGCGTTTCAACCACTTGGAGAGTTCGCATAGTGGTCGAGTGCGCTCGCTTGGAAAGCGAGTAGGGCTTAACCGCCCTCGAGGGTTCGAATCCCTCACTCTCCGCCAAAAAAGCCGCACGTGTGCGGCTTTTTTGTTTGCTTCGGGATGCGCCTATGTAATAGACATCTCGCCTTCCTTTGGCTTGCTGCCTGCAACAGGTAAGGTGAAATGGAATGTTGTCCCTTTCCCCTCCGCCGATGTGAACCAGATTCGTCCTCCCGATATTTTGACAATTTCTTTAACCAAATACAGCCCTAAACCGGTTCCGTCGTGTTCCAGCTGGATAATATTTGAGCCGCGATAAAACTTTTGAAAAACACGGCCCTGTTCGTCTTTTGGAATGCCGTAACCAGTGTCCGTAACGGACGAAAGGATCTCGGAATTTTTACGTATGATCCGCACCTCAATCTTGCCGTCTTTCGGGGTGTATTTGATGGCATTAGTCAATAAATTTTTGTAAATCTCGCCCACGAGCGCAGCATCAACGCTAATCGCTGGCAGATTTGGCTGACTATGCAACGCAATCGTCTGCTCTTTCTTTTTCGCTAATTGTGCAACCTCCTTAACTTTGGCGGCGGCCAAGGCTCCGACATCAGACATTTGCGTACAAACAGCAATGCGTCCGGCTTCAACGCGCGAAACATTCAACAAAGAACCGACGAGCTCGCGCATGTTCTGGGCTATTTCCTTAAGATCTTTTACTTTTGCCCTTAAACCAACCCGCGCCTTCACGGTTTTATCATCCGCCAAAACTTCAACCATCCAATTCAAGGCGGTAATCGGCGTTTTCAGCTGATGCGAAGCAATAGAAACGAATTGGGATTTCATCTTTTCAATCTCCCAGTGCCGCACGACATACAAAAAACAAATGACAAACAGCACCTCGAGGAAACCTGTCACGACAATAGGCAGCAACGACCGCTGGCGAATAATTGTCTCATAGCGCTCCTGCTCGATGTCCGCGCCCATAACAGCAATAATACGGCCATCAACCGACCAGATCGGTGCAAAGGCTGAATAATATGAACCATATTCGTCGGTAAACGGACCGATAAATTCCGTTTTGCCCGTGTGAAGCACGCTAAATACTGCAGCTGGCGGCTGCTCGTAGACTACGCCAGGCTCACTGTGCCCAGGGTCATCGACGTCGACCGAATCAACGATAAAACGCACTTCATCGCCGACGACCTTCATCGCATAAATCCAGCGGATATATTTTTGCTGCAAAGGCGCCTGCAGCTGCAAATACTGCTGATGAAGGCGGATGTATTCCGGGTTAAAAATGTCCTCGCCCGTCACCGGAAGTCTTTCGATCAAATCTGGATCCGTAGCTGACACAGCCAAATCAACAGTATACAGCAATTGGCTACGTAAATATTGATGCGCGCGCGACCGGCTCAGAAACGAGAACAAACCGCCGACAACAAGGATAAAAACACAACCGGAAACCATGAACACTCGTTGGCGCGTGGGCTTTACCATAGACTGGCAAACTGTTTGTTTTTAATTTAAAGCAGAAGGTAGCGACGACAACGAACCCCCATCAAAAAAAAGGCATCACCTACCATAGATGATGCCTTAAAGCATTGAACTGAGCAAGGTTTTTAGCTGGCCAATTGTTCGTCTATGACTTGTTTGAAGGTGCTAAACGGCTGCGCCCCCACAACGGATACGCCGTTGATGAAAAACGCTGGGGTTCCCGTCACACCTGCTGCTGAACCGCTATCCGCGTCTTCCTGCACGGCTGCGGCCTTTTCGCCGGAATCAAGGCAGGAGTTAAATTTGGCCGCATTTAAACCTAATTCAACAGCCCACTTCTTAAACTGGGTCACGCCAGCGGAAACGCCGTCTTGGTTCGCAAACAGCTTGTCGTGATAGTCCCAAAATTTGCCCTGGTCAGCGGCGCACTCAGAAGCTTCAGCCGCTTTTTGCGCCTGGGGATGGATGCTGTTCAGGGGGAAATGTCGGTAAACCAAGCGAACATCGTCACCATATGTTTCCATAACCTGTTCGACCGTGGGGAAAGCGCGGCCGCAGAATGGACACTCAAAATCTGAGTATTCTACGATGGTAACCTTAGCGTCTTTACCGCCTTTCAAAAAATCAGAGGTGGTTACTACAATATCGGCAGTAGGGGCTGGGCCGGTGTCGCCGCCGTTAGAAGGCTGCGCAGGATTCTGGGCGATGACTTTTGCGCTTGCCGGCGATCCACCTAATTGGCCTTTGATGCCCATGATTTGCCACCCGAACACGAGAAGCAGGACAAGCTGCAGACCCAGCACCGCGTTGACGATCGCATCGCGCGACAAGGTGATGGTTAATTTCTTTTCTTCCTGGGGCGTGATTTGTGACATAGGGCTCGCTTAA
>CAYHTI010000113.1:0-3136 GCA_964359515.1 uncultured Gammaproteobacteria bacterium
AGATTGTTGAAAGAGCGATTGACGGGGGAGTATGGAATAAAAACGAAGCTTTGTCAATCCTTTGTCATCCCTCCGCTTCGCCTCAGAAGGCTACGGTCGGGATGACAAAGAGTCTTGCCATGCCTGCCTTGTTGCTTTAGCATGATTTACAGTATGAAGAACATTATCCACCAACTGGAAGATTTGTTGGTTCGCGTTGATAAGACCTGGAAGCTTTTGGATTTGGATAAAAGTAAGGTTGAAGTTGGGCAATTACAAACCCAGTCGGCTGATCCGGCTCTTTGGAATGATGCTGATAAGGCGAAGCGGATAGGCCAGCGGTTGGCTGAATTGCAAAAGGAGTTGGCCACTTGGGAGGGGATCCGCAAAGAGATCACCGATCATGTCGATGTAGCCAAGGCCGCACAGACGGAAGGCGATGAAAGCATGCACGATGAGCTGGCCGCAAAAGTCGCCGCGCTTGAAAAACAATTTGCTGATTTAGAGTTTTATATCCTTTTTGACGGTGAATACGACAAGAACAATGCGCTCGTTACTTTTCATTCCGGTTCTGGCGGTACCGAGGCTCAGGATTGGGCGGAAATGCTTTTGCGCATGGTCACGCGCTACGCTGAGCAAAAAGGGTGGACTGTGAATGTACTACATTTGGCCAAGGGGCAAGAGGCTGGGGTTAAAAGCGCGACCTTACAAATCGAAGGCCGCTATGCCTATGGCTATCTAAAATCAGAACACGGCGTGCATCGTTTAGTGCGCATTTCACCTTTTGACGCCGAGCAAATGCGCCATACCTCGTTTGCCTTGATCGAAGTATTACCTGAACTTGATGAATCGGTCGAAGTAAAAATCGATCCAAAGGATTTGCGCATCGACACCTTTATGTCCGGAGGCAAGGGCGGGCAGAGCGTCAACACGACCTATTCAGCCGTGCGCATTGTGCATATCCCGACCAATATCACGGTGCAATGCCAAAACGAACGTTCGCAGAAACAGAATAAGGAAGTAGCCATGAAAGTCTTGGCTGCCAAGCTGCATCAACTGGAAATTCAGAAAAAAGCCGATAAGAAGAAGGAATTGCGAGGTGATTACCAGTCCGCCGAGTGGGGAAACCAGATTCGGTCTTATGTTTTGCACCCCTACAAAATGGTAAATGACCATCGTAGCGAATTAAAGACTACGGATCCTGAAGATGTGTTAGAGGGCAAGTTAGACCAACATGTTGAGGCCTTTCTTCGTTGGCGAAGAAGCCAAAAGTAGTCCGTAGACCATTATTTTGACCTAAAACCGCTAAAATAGGCGGTTTTTGTGTTGACAAAAGTGGTTTTTCATGTTAGCTTTACATGTCCTGCTTTTGTGATTTCACCCTACGCCATTGAAAGGTTACAATACGGATATGAACATTCTCGTCACCGGCGGCGCCGGTTTTATCGGATCCCATCTTGCGCAGGCCCTGATCAAACAGGGCCATGAAGTCGTGGTTGTGGATAATTTAAGCACGGGTAAACGGGAGCGGGTTCCTGAGAAAGCCCAATTTGTGGAAGGGGACATTCGACAGATGGCCGCCTTGCCTCTTCCGAAATCAATTGATGCTGTTTTCCATTTGGCTGCGCAGATGGATGTGCGTCATTCAGTGAAAGAGCCGGCCTTTGATGCTTCGGTGAATGTCGAAGGCACGGTCGCGGTTTTGCATTATGCGATGAATGCGGGCGCGAAAAAAGTTATTTTTTCTTCCTCGGGCGGCGCGATTTACGGGCCTTGTGAGCAAATTCCGACTCCGGAGACAACGGCTTGCCAATCCACTTCGCCGTACTGCGTTTCGAAGTACAGCGCCGAACAGTATGTCCGTCTTTATGCGCGGCTGCATCAGTTGCCGTATGTAATTTTGCGTTACAGCAATGTGTACGGACCCGGTCAAGACGGCAGCAAAGAAAGCGGTGTCATTGCGATTTTTTCCAGACTGGCCGCGGAGAGCAAGCCGCTGACGATCTATGGCGATGGTGAGAACACGCGCGATTTCGTGTTTGTCGAAGATGTTGTCGCCGCCAATCTAAAAGCGCTCACCAGCACTGCAAGCGGGATCTATAATATCGGCACAGGCGTTGAAACGACTATTAATCAGCTTGCCGCCATGGTTCAACATGCGAGCGGTAAAAAATTGGATGTACAGCATCTTTCTGCGCGATTGGGTGAAGAGCTCCGCAGCTGTTTGGATAACTCCTTGGCCCAAACCGAGCTGGGTTGGCAGCCCCAATTCAGCTTATTGGAGGGCTTAAAAGCAACCCTAGCCGTGCAGGCATAGGAAAAATTTGGTATAATAGGCTTACCCCAACATCCCGCGACCTCAGCGGGGTGTTTTGTTTATGCGCCAACTGCGCTCCTTGGTCATGATCGTACTGGCAGCGGTATTGGTTTTTCCTGTGCGCTGGTCTTTTCTCCAAGCAAAGATTGAGGACTTGGATCGATTCGATGGAGAAGCCGTGTCCATTAAAGCGGTTGTTTTGAGGCAGGAGCTAGTTTCTGCATCAAAACAGCGGCTGTTGCTGCGTATCATGGTCGCAGACAACGCGCGCCTGATGGGGGAGCGCTTGCAGGCGGTCATGCCGCGTTTCCCCGAACATCAAGCCGGGCAAACGATCAATGGATCATGCCAGTTGCGACGACCGGTTAATGAAACTCAAATAGCGTATGCCTCCATCCTCGCGGCGAGAAATATTTTTTTGTTGTGCGAGGAGACTAAAGTTGAGGTAATACAAGAGCGGCCCTACGTGAGCGAACATCCTTTCCTTTGGATACGCCTAAAAATGCTGGAGCGCATTAATGATCTCTGGCCGCGGCCAGAAGCCTCCTTGGTGCGCGGATTATTGCTGGGTGACCGGGCAGACTTTCCGCAAAAGGTGCTCGATGACTTTTCCACGGCCGGCATCAGCCATATTATCGCCTTATCTGGCTTTAATATTGCCGTCATTTTCACGAGCCTGGAAATCGTTCTGCTTCGTTTGAGGCTTCCTCGCGCCGGGCGTGTTTGGCTGATGCTCGCGATCATGACCGCTTTTGTCGTCTTAGTTGGCGCGGCCTCGTCCATTGTCCGGGCGGCGGCCATGGGCGCTGGTTCTTTGGAAGAAAAAGGCAAAGCGGAAAT
>CAYHTI010000114.1:0-3125 GCA_964359515.1 uncultured Gammaproteobacteria bacterium
GCGATTATAGTCTATAATTGGTTGTTACAGTCCACTAGTACATCTAATTGTAGTTGGGCGGCACGAGATACCCGCACAGAACGGTCGAGAAAACATCGACAGTATGTCAAAAACGGACGAACTTAACCTGTCAGAAGGCGCGATAGTCGCGCTGCCATTCTTCGAGAACGAGAAGTTCGTCGTTGGTTCGAAGCGCGGCGGTGGCATGGGCAACGTCTATCAGCTGATACCGCTTCTACCTGGTGCGCGGCCTCTTGCCCTTAAAACCTACCAAGGTGAGGGCGACTACGCTCAGTTTGAGCGTGAGGCGAGGATATGGGTTTCCCTTGGCGCACATCCCAATGTAGCCAGGGCGATAACTTACGGCACGCTCAATGGCGTCCGATGCATCCTGGCCTACTGGTATCCAAGGAACGCTCTTGACCTGAATTCCCGTTCGCTGTCCTCCGAGGAAATCCTGCGCTTTGCATCAGGAGTCCTCACCGGGTTGAAGGACGGATACGAACAACATGGGCTGATACACAAAGACATCAAGCCCGCCAACATTCTGATTGACGCCGATAACGCGCCCCGTCTGGCTGACTTCGGCATTTCCAGCATTGTTCCGCCAAATCTGTCACATCGCCAACTGTATGCCAACACGGTTGATCTGAAGGAACAGAACTACGACAACAACAGTAGCGTGAGCGGCACGCCGATATACATGGCCCCTGAATTGTTCCATGGGGCAAAGAACTCGATCAAATCTGACATCTTTGCCCTGGGCATTACTCTGTTCGAGTGGCTCGCAGGGACGCATCCGTACCTCACGCCCAAGGGGGACTTCAATTACGCCCGAGCCCCTATGTTTGCCGACGAAATGCGGCAACGCTACGGCGACGAAATCGAACCACTCATCAAACTCATCCTCCTTGCGATCCATTTGGATGTGGACGACCGCCCTGGAACATACGACCAGTTGCTTGAAAGGTCGTCGTTTACGGCAAATACCGTCGACGGGAAAGGAGAATCGGCCAAGCAAAAGCGCCCCGCCATTTTTGATGTGATCTCAAAGGCGCAGGTGCTGAGACGTCAAGGCAAGGCGCGCGAAGCCGTGGGACTCCTGAATCGCGAACTCGAGAAGCAGCCAGATGATGTGCTGTTGCTAACGACCTACGCAACGACGCTCATAAAGCTTGATCAGATGTCAGTGGCAATGCCATACCTTGAACGTGCAGTGGCGCTGAACCGGAAGAGCAAGAATACATACCTTAATCAACCCTACATTGAGCCAAACATAAATCGCGCCCTATTGCTCATCAGTGCAAAGCAATTACACGAAGCCGCGGAAATACTGAGGGAGACTGCCGCGTGGCTAAAAGCAGCGGGGTCAGATTTGTCTCTTACTTATTGGGAGTTCGGCTGGCTGGCGCTGTTTGAAGGTCGCGTGGAGAGGGCCGCGCAAAGGTTCGTGTACTACATCTCCAGGCGCGCCGCTATCGAACCTGTGATCGCCATGTTTTGTTTGGCAGCGTTCATGTTGCCCGACAAGAAGGACTATTTCAGGAAGTGCTTTGACCTGATTTCCGCGGCTGGCTGCAATGACATATTGAGCGGCCAGTATTACTGCGTCATTGCGTCCTATCTCGATCCCGAACGCATGCACAAGTTCAAGAAATATCTCCTAACGCCCAAGCTTGCCACAGATCTAGAAGAATTGAGCATTGCGGTGAGCGGTGTCAGGGGTGGTTTCAAGAAGGTGCCGTTGACCGACCAAATGATCCGCAGACTACTTCTGTCGGTCGATGATAAATACTGTGGAGGGAAATACCGTGGGATTCTTTAAGAAACTGTTTTCCCCCCTAAAGTCACGATTCAAGAAGATGGACACCCTGATGCAAAATCGGGTGGCCATTTCGGTAACGCTCGCGGGGTTCGCACAACGCGCCGCCGAAAATGAACTTCTCCCGAAACTTCTCACCGTCCTTGGTACTGCAATATCTCCAGAAATAAAGAAGAAGATCGCCACAGAACTTGCCATTGGTGTTGTAGCGTGTGTACGAATTCCGGACAAACGCGTATTAAATGATGTGTGGGGACTAGAGGGCGAAGCGCTCAGACAGATGGTTGCAATGCTGGTTTTCTCCGAAAGCGCTGATTCCCGTCAGGTACTTGAGAATGCGAAGTACTCGTCCAATTCCGATGAAGCAAGAGTACAAGTGCTGCTGTCCATCATCCGATTGGTGGACATCAAGGACGACACCATCATCACGCGCATCAATACGCAGGCATTCGGTAAGGAGTGGAACGGATTTGCGACGGAATTCGTTGATGGTGCGATTACCGGATTCAAGCATGCGCAACGCGCGGCAGTGATCGAATCTGTGGCAGGCAAACTGGAATCGTTATCTCCTCGTGGCCAGGCCCTGATCGATGAACTTATTAAGAGGTGCCCAGAAGTGCCAGCCAAGCCGCAGGCAAACCCTGCGGACCTTCTTGCACCCAACAGCCGGGCTCAGATTCTTTACAACGGCGTACGAAAAAAGGCAGAAGAATTACGGGATCAAATTAAGCCCATGATGGGACTGCCGCCCATGGACCTGCCGCAATTTCAGAAAATTGAGCAAGGGATGCAAATTGAATGGCTCCGAACCTGCATCCCTTACGCGGCGAATCTTATGTTTCTTTCTCAGATAAAGAAAAACATCTCCTTCGCAAAAACCAATGAATTCGCGATGATGTATGGTCAGTCGGTATTGCTCATGGCTTCGCTAGAAAAGGAACAGGCGGCGCACATGGGATTCATGGACAAATTTGATCAGAAGAAAGCAGAAGCGTCGGCCCAGAAGGATTTCGGTGAAATGGAAGATGCCCTTCTCTTTTACATCGATAATTTTAAGAAGGTGCCATTCCCTGACACGAAGTTACTTGATCTTCTGATGGCAAAAATCGGTGTCCCGGAAAATCTTAGATCACAGCTTTCATGGAAACTCCGTGAATTCAATACAAAAGCGCAGGAAGAGTTTTCGAGGCTCTAGTGCCGCCCAACCCTTCGTTCCAGCGGACTGCCTCCGGCAGCCGCTGAACTCAAACGTTGAGACTGTAGAAAAACTCCCCAAACCACGTAAAATCCAGTCATCGATCAA
>CAYHTI010000115.1:0-3109 GCA_964359515.1 uncultured Gammaproteobacteria bacterium
CCGCATAATTTGCGCGAATTGTGCCAGGCTATTCGCCATCTGATCGACAACCCTGAAGCGACCAGCGAAGATTTAATGCAGTTCGTCAAAGGACCAGATTTCCCGACGGGCGGCATTATTTACAATAAGAGCGAAATTAAACGAGCCTACACCGAAGGCAAGGGCGCCATTGTCATGCGTGCGCAGGCTGAAATCGTGGAGCAAAAGAACGGCCATGCCATTATCGTTACCGAAATCCCGTACCAGGTGAACAAGTCTACGCTTTTGGAGCGTATTGCCATGCTGCATAAGGAAAAGAAAATCGAGGGCATCCGCGATTTGCGCGATGAATCCGACAAGAACGTGCGCATTGTCATTGAACTCAAGCGCGACGCCTATCCGAAAAAAGTGCTCAATAGCTTGTTCAAGTTCACCCAGCTGCAGGATACCTTCCATGTGAACATGCTCGCGCTGGTCGACGGTTTGCAGCCGCGCATGTTGTCTTTGAAGGCTGCTTTGGAAGAATACGTAAAACACCGCCAGAACGTCGTGACACGTCGCGCCGAGTTTGACCTGAGAAAGGCCGAAGACCGCGCCCATATTTTGGAAGGCTTGGTCATGGCTTTGGAAGACATCGACAAGATCATCAATACCATCAAGAAGTCCAAAGACCGCGACGACGCCAAAATCAACTTGATCAAGCAATTCAAGTTTTCCGAACGCCAGACCGATGCCATTTTGGAAATGCGCTTGTCGCAACTTGCCAACTTGGAGCGCATGAAGGTGGAAAAGGAATTGGCGGAGAAGCTGGCCTTGATCAAGGAATTGAAAGAATTGCTCAAGAACCCGAAAAAAATCCTCAAGCTTATTGCCACCGAAGTCGGCGATCTTGAAGAAAAGTACGGCGATGACCGCCGCACAAAAGTCGTGGCTTCCGCTGTCGATGAGATCAGCGAAACCGATCTCATCCCCAATGAAATGACGATCATCATGATGACGCATGATGGCTATATCAAGCGCGTGCCCACGGAAACATTCCGCGTCCAGGGTCGCGGCGGCAAGGGTGTCATGGGTCTGACGACAAAAGAACAAGATACGGTAGAAAACCTCGTGACCACCATGACCCATAGCGACGTGTTGTTTTTCACGACGCGCGGCCGCGTGTTTAAGCTCAAGGCCTACGAAGTCCCGCAGGCTTCTCGTACGGCCAAAGGACAGGCGATCGTGAATTTCTTGCAATTGGCGCCATCGGAAAAGGTGCGCACGGTTTTGCCGACCATGGACCTCATGAAACAGAAATACTTAGTGATGGCCACGGATAATGGTTTGATCAAAAAGACGGCCATCGACCAATTCCTCAATATTCGCAGCAATGGTTTGATCGCCATCAAACTCAAGCCGGACGACAATTTGCGCTGGATCCAGCCGTCTACGGGCAAGGACCAGATCGTTATCGTTACATCTGAGGGACAATCCATCCGTTTTGATGAAAAGGACGTCCGCGAAATGGGCCGTGCCGCCGCTGGTGTGAAAGGCATCCGCTTGAAGGGCAAAGACAAAATTGTTGGCATGGGCGTTGTCAGTGCCGAAATGAAAAAGGTTCAGGTGCTGGTTATCATGGAAAATGGCTATGGCAAGCGCACGGCGCTGACGCAATACCGTATGCAAAGCCGTTCTGGTTCCGGTATTAAGACCGCCAAGATCACGTCCAAAACTGGCAAGATTACCTTTGCCACGGTTGTTGAAGAAGAGCATGCCCAAGACATCATTATCATCTCCAAACAGGGCCAAGTGATCCGTTTCGCAATGGATACGGTCAGCATTTTAGGCCGAGATACACAGGGAGTGCGACTCATGCGCTTTAAGGATGCCGCAGATATTGTGGCTTCAACGACCTTAATTGAGGCGGAAACCGAAGAAGAGGAAGAGCCTGTAAAAAAGGCCTAAGTTAGCTATAAAATAGATTTTGCCGCCAAGACTTGCAAAAAACGGTGAATTATTTTATAGTTTGGACAATTCATTTCATTCGTCATCACCGGTCACGGTTTGTCTGCATCGGGGTGATTAACAGGAAGACGTTGTATGGGTTTACCTACAAAGAAGCATACGCGCTCACAGCGCGATAAACGCCGCGCGCATTTATTCTTGGATCCGAAAGAGGTCCATGAATGCGCCAAGTGCCACAGTCCGGTTATGCCGCATCATGCGTGCGCCACCTGCGGTACTTACCGCGGCCGCCAGGTCATTGAGATGAAAAACGCTTAAAACGTTTTTTCTCGGCCGGCACTCATGTCGCGGAAGCGACAGAATATGTCAAACAGGCATCTTGCTCGTACCATTACCATGCAGACCCTTTACGAATGGGACTTTAACGCGGCTGACGAGCCGGGTGCCCTTGGGTATTTGGCAGATAATAAAAAGGAGTTTGCGCCAGAGTTTGATGACCAGGGCTTCATGGAAGGCCTGGTCCGTCGTGTCCTCAAGCATCAGAAGGACATCGACACCTATATCGTCAAATACGCGCCAGAGTGGCCGTTAGAACAAATTACTACCGTCGATCGCAATATCTTGCGCATCGGCGTTTGTGAATTGGTGTTTACTCCCGATGTCCCGTCCAAGGTCGCCATCAATGAAGCGATTGAGCTGGCTAAGACGTTTGGCGGCCAAGCCTCGGGTAAATTTGTAAACGGCGTTTTGGGGGCCATCTATAAAGATTTGTCTGATAAGGGGGAGTTGAAAGAGCAGAAGAACAAAGCGAAAACCGCAAAGCCAGCGAAGGAAGAAAAGGAGAAAAAAGCAAAAGACTAAACGTTACCATTAACCGATAGATGAGTGCCGCTAAAGGAAAACTTGGCGTCAGTCATCTCTCACATGAGCCATGGATATCAAGAAAGACTTTCCGTCCTTAGCCAAGGATTTGGGTATTGAATTTAACAATATCAGCCTGTTGACCCAGGCCTTGGTACACCGCTCTTATTTAAACGAGCACCGCGATTTTCCGCTCGACCATAATGAACGCCTGGAGTTTTTAGGCGATGCCGTCCTTGAACTCGTTGTCACCGAGTACTTGTACCTGAATTACCCGAACCCGGAAGGGGAATTGACCAACTGGCGCGCCAGCTTGGTAAAC
>CAYHTI010000116.1:0-3093 GCA_964359515.1 uncultured Gammaproteobacteria bacterium
CCCGGTGGGCGTACCACCGGCGCCCGCAGTCGAAGCATTCGACCTGACGGGAGTGCAGCTCCCAGGTGATGTCCTCATATCCACGGCTGGTAAGCCACCTGATATCAGCGTCCGAAACGAAGGGCCTTCGCCCCTGCGGCGGCTTCGAATGGATGATGGCGCTGTGCTTGCCGATCGTACGCCGCTTTCCCCCGTTATTGAGGATGGCTTCGTGCAGCCGTTCGAAGGAAAACTTGATCGGCTCATCGCCACGCATGCCGCGCATCTCGCGCACGGTCATGGCAACGTGGCTTCCGTCGATAATCACATGGGCAATATCCACGTCGCGTCCTCCTTGGATAGGACTGGCTATCGTAGGCCTTTGCCTAACGAGCGTCAACTAAAATGAGCAAAATTTGCTAGTTTTAGCGCCGTTAGAGCGCATTTGCTATCATGAAAAAGAGACGTATACTGAAAGCTACCTTATGGAAACACCCGCCACGGCAGAACGCGTCATCACCAAGGTGGAAAGCGCCGACGAGGTCCGCTTCCAGTCGAGTTTGCGTCCCCAAACGCTGACGGACTATATCGGACAGGCGACCGTGAAAGCGAACTTGCACATTGCAGTCCAAGCTGCACGCCAACGCCAAGAATCGCTGGACCATGTTTTATTATATGGTTCTCCTGGCTTGGGTAAAACCACCCTCGCGCATATCATCGCCCAAGAAATGGGTAAGCATATCACCGTCACCTCCGGACCGGCGCTTGAACGCAGCGGAGACCTGGCTGCGATCCTGACAAACTTACAACCTGGCGAGATCCTTTTCATCGATGAAATCCATCGCCTGCACCGTACGATCGAAGAAATTCTCTACCCAGCCATGGAAGATTTCGCGCTGGACCTCGTCATTGGCAAGGGCCCGGCCGCACGCACGGTGCGCTTGGACTTACCCCGTTTTACGATCATCGGCGCGACGACTCGCCTGAGCCTGCTCTCTTCCCCGCTGCGCGACCGGTTTGGCAATGTCTACCATCTCGACTTCTACGGCGACAATGAAATTGCGGAAATCATTAGCCGCAGCGCACGTATTTTAGATATCGCCGTGGACCCTTCCACCGCCCAAACCATAGCCAGCCGCAGCCGCAAAACCCCGCGCATCGCCAATCGCCTGCTCAAACGGGTACGCGACTTTGCCCAGGTGCGGCATGACGGCTCATTGAACCCTGAAATCGCCCTACAAGCCTTGGAATTGCTGCAGGTAGACGGTCTGGGCTTAGACCAAGTCGACCGCAGCATCCTGCAAGCCATCATCAAAAAATTCCAAGGCGGACCCGTCGGGCTCTCGACGATTGCCGCGGCAACCGACCAAGAAATCGGCACCATTGAAGATGTTTGTGAACCCTTCTTGATCCAAGCCGGGCTGCTGCAGCGCACGCCGCGCGGACGCCAGGCCACTACATTAGCTTACCAACACCTAGGATTAAGCGAAAAAACTAGCTAAACCTTATGGCTCTCTCCATTCTCCTCTGGATTTATATCGCGTTTGCCGTCGGCATCTTTATTTACGTCCTGCTTAACCTCTACCACATCTTTCGTTTCGGCAAATTCGATGCGCCAACCTATTTTATGACCGGCTTGTTTCTCGCCGGCTATATTTTTATCTTGTTCGTCTCCTACGTATATATCCGCGAAATCGACTGGCAAACACCGATTGAGTTTTTTTCTTCTAACGGCTTTTCAAACCAATAATTTCTATGGCACCACGCATTGCAGCCCGCTGGCTACCTAATGGCCAGCTGATCGGGGACGAAGAAGTCGTTATTTTCACGCGGCGGCATTGGTTTGTCCTTGTGACCAAATATTTGTTCATGTTCCTGCTCAGCCTGATTCCGATTATCGCCTATCTTCTCTTTAAAAACGTCTTTACGAGCTTTGATGACAATGATGTGTGGCGCGCGGTCGTTGTTTTAACCGCAAGCGCCTACTACCTTTTTATCTGGGTCACTATCTTCACGATTTTTGTCGATTATTACCTCGACATTTGGATTGTGACCACGCACCGCATTATCGATATAGAACAAAAGGGACTGTTCAACCACCAGGTGGCTGAGCAAAGCCTAGAAATGGTGCAAGACGTGCAGTCAGCCGTAAAGGGGATCTTTCCCACCATCCTTGATTACGGTACGGTCTTTATCCAAACGGCAGGCGCACGCAGCATCTTTGAATTCAAGCAGGTTGGCATGCCCGGTGTTATAGCGAGGACGATCACGAAGCTCGCCGACGACTACCGCACCAAGCATATACACCATAACCCCTAGCGAATGAAAAACACCCTGCGCCCGAATGGTGCAGGGTGTTTTTAGTTCAGGCTGCTCCGCTCGTTACACCTCAGACGTCAATATATCTAAACAAGGGTAATAATCCTTTTTACTGATCCGGCCGCTTTGCAACTGCTCATCAAGCCAAGGCTCGATTTCATAATCTTTCTCCGTTGTTAAAGGATGCTTCTCTAGTAGGACCAGGAGTTTGTCCATTCTGCCTTCCGGATTATGGCCCTGCTGCAGGTAGGTGAGTACTTTTCGCTTGAGTTTCTGCGAAAGTTTTGACCCTTTCTCGAGCTCAGCTGACGGCACGGAGTCCGAATTATCCATGATACCGAGAACAATATCTAAAAACCTTGTTTTCTCCTTGTCCGTGATCATTTTTTTGGTTTGCAGCTGATGGAGCCATTCTGCGGCCTGATCATACTCCGCTTCTTGCACTGGAAAGGGAACCTTGTCTAAAAATGTACGGATACGATCCATCGTGCCGTCCTCCTGCAAATGCTCATTCATTTTGGCAAATACCTCAACGGCGCGGCGTACTCTTACCTGCTTCGGATCCGGCATGCGTTCAAATGACATAACAATACTGTTAGTAGAGTTTCTCCATCGCCGCCCAATTTTGGCCGATCTCGGTGTCGACCTTGATGGGGACGTCTATGTTTAATTGCTTGGGATGTTCCATGATTTCATCTACGGCCTTGGCTACCTCATTGACCAGGTCGTCCCGGACTTCGAAGACGACTTCATCGTGCACGGTCAGCAGCATTTTTGCTTCTTCCGGTTTATAAC
>CAYHTI010000117.1:0-2144 GCA_964359515.1 uncultured Gammaproteobacteria bacterium
GAACGATCTGGTTGATGTTAACTTCCTCCGTTGATACTGGCAGTTTTTGAATGGCCAGTCGCAAAACCTGTTTGACAGAATCAAGGTCCACGTTGAGCTTTTGCAAAACGGAAGAAACGACGCCGTCTTCCTGTTCGATGAGGATAAGAAGCAAGTGCTCGGGGCGCATTTCATTGTGCTTGTTTTCATAAACAAAGCGATGCGTGCGTTGCAGGGCTTCTTGCGACTTGGTTGTAAATTTGTTGATCGGAATCATAGTTAGCACTCGGTATATAAGACTGCTAATGGTATTGTAGGGCGGTGTCTTTGCCATGTCAAGCACTGGGCACCTAGCCTAAGCATGGCAAAAAATGCGGTAATCTCTTACAATAAGGTTCATGAATAAACACCAGGTACACATCCTTGGTTCAAAGCTGGACCTCTTCACGCGCGAAGAGGTTTTTGCTCTGCTTCGGCAGCATGTTATCGAGAGAAAGCAGACACATGTAATTACACTAAACCCAGAAATTTGTTTGTATGCTTTGCGAGACGAGGGCTATCAAAAATTTCTTAACCGATCTGATTTAACCGTGGCCGATGGTGTTGGCTTGCGTTTTGCGGCCTTCATTCTGGGGATCAAGCAGCCAAAACGGGTTACCGGGCGCACGGTCATCGACATGCTCTGCCGAATCGCAGTCGAGGAGGGGAAATCTATTTACCTGCTCGGGGCGGGCGAGGGGGTGGCGAAACAAACCGCAACGGCCTTGCAATCACGCTATGCATCGCTGCGCATTGCCGGAGCAGAGGCCGGTCCTGCGCCAGACGCATTTGTGATGAAGGATGAGGCCTTGCTGAAGCGCATCCAGGCCTCGGGCGCGGATATCGTGTTGGTTGCTTTTGGCGCACCAAAGCAGGAACAGTGGATTGCAGCCAATCGCGGCGATTTATCGAACGTCTCAATTTTTGTCGGTGTCGGCGGCCTGTTTGATTACGAAGCCGGAGCCGTGCCGCGTCCACCGCTTTTCGTGCAGAAGGCTGGCTTGGAGTGGCTCTACCGCCTTTTGACCCAGCCGCGCCGGTTTACGCGCATTTGGAGGGCCACGGTTGTCTTCTTGACGATGGCCTTCCTCTGGAAATTACGGATTCTATTTCGTTTTCGACAAAATGTCGTGGCCATGATCGTTGACGCGGACCGATCGCGTGTTTTAGTTGCAAGTCCCTGGTGGAGTGAGGATATACGATGGCAATTTCCACAAGGGGGCGTAGATCGCACCGAAACGGCCAAAGATGCGGTTTTTCGTGAAATGCGCGAGGAGCTTGGCACCGATGATTTTAAGGTGTTGGCACATTTGCCGCGCGCGCATCAATATGTCTGGCCGCGCTGGTACCGCTTTGTAAAGGGTATAAAGGGCAGATTCAGGACTTGTTTATCTTGTCTTTTACTGGAAAAGACGAACAATTTCAGCTGGGAAAGACGAATGAGTTAACACGCTGGCAATGGGTGCCCATCGAAAAAGTGCTTGAAATATTGGCTCCGTCTAGACGCGTCATTGGTACGCTGGCCCTGGAGGCTTTTCGTGCGCTTTCAGGGAAACAGACGCGTTGACACTTTGTCGCTAATTACGTACGCTTCCGCCATATATGAAACAGGTCCGCACTCGCTTTGCCCCAAGCCCAACGGGGTTTTTGCATATCGGGGGGCTTAGAACAGCCCTCTATTCTTATGCGTGGGCGAAAAAGCACGGCGGAACGTTTGTGCTGCGAATTGAAGACACAGATCAAGCTCGTTTTGTTCCAGAGGCAGTAGAGCAGGTTATTCGATCGCTCAACTGGGCTGGTGTTATTCCTGACGAGGGGGTTGTCGATGTGGAAAGCGGCAAGGTTGCTGAAAAAGGGGATTGCGGTCCTTACGTACAATCCCAAAGAATTCCGTTGTATACAAAATTTGCGCAGAAGCTATTGACTGAGAAAAAGGCCTATCAGTGTTTTTGCACACCAGAGCGACTTGAGGAAATGCGTAAAATTCAGATGGCATCAAAGCAGATGCCTAAGTACGATCGTCAGTGTTTACAACTATCTGAAGATGCGCGATCAAAGCTGATTGCCTCTAAAACCCCAAGTGTGGTGAGGTTTTTTGTGCCCGACGGCGCAAAAGTCGGCTGGGA
>CAYHTI010000117.1:2154-3091 GCA_964359515.1 uncultured Gammaproteobacteria bacterium
ATCAAATTGACGACTTTGTCATGATGAAAGCAGATGGCTTCCCAACCTACAACTTCGCCAATGTGGTGGATGACTACACCATGAAGATCTCGCATGTGATTCGCGCCCAGGAATTTCTTTCGAGCACGCCTAAGCATCTATTGCTCTATGAGGCGCTGGAAGCTGAAAAGCCCTTCTACGCGCATGCCTCACACATTTTGGGTAAGGACAAGAAAAAGCTAAGCAAGCGACACGCGGCAGTTTCTGTTGATGAATATCGAAAAGCTGGCTATTTAGCTAGCGCTTTAAATAACTTTATTGCGCTTTTGGGATGGACTCACCCCAAGCAGCAGGAGTTGTTTTCGATGGAGGAATTCATCGCCTCGTTTGATATTTCAGACATGCATAAGGCGGGCGCAATTTTTGATACGGATAAAAGCTTGTGGATGAACGGCCAATATATTCGCGCCTTAACTCCTGAAAATTTCCTTCAACAAACCCTGCCGTTTCTTCAAGAGTCTGGTTTACTTGAGGTTAAAGGGAATGAGTTTATTAATAAGCTGACCGGAAGTTCTTTGGATAAAATGAGTGTTCAGGCTATGCTGGCCACCGAACAACCTCGATTAAAGCGCTTAAGCGATATAGCCGCGGCCATTCGCTTTTATTTGGATCCTGAACTGGTTTACGAGCCATCTCAGCTTGTCTGGAAAAAGATGCAGCCTGAACAGCTGCCAGCTGTGTTACAGGAGGTTCGCCAGGCGTTTAATGCTCTCTCAGAAGGGGGGTGGACGCCCGAGGGCATACAGAACGCATTACAGGGCGTTGTAACGGCCTCTGCCCGTGGTGTTGGCGATGTGTTTTGGCCGACGCGTGTTGCTTTAACTGGAAAAGAGCAGAGTCCCAGCCCGCAAGAAGTAGCTGCCGTTCTGGGTAAATTTGAGTCCTTGCGCCGTATGGA
>CAYHTI010000118.1:0-2818 GCA_964359515.1 uncultured Gammaproteobacteria bacterium
GTTGTGAAGCGAGGATTTGCTGGTGAACCGGCAGACCAGGTCCTGCAGTGCATTCCCAGCAAGCAAGATTGCTGGCTGCATGTGCGCGCTGTCCCGAATTTTGGAAGCAGAGGTAGTGTTACGTCCATGCTGGTGATCTTTGAGGACGTCAGCGATCAAAAGCGTCTTGAGACCGTGCTGGCGCGGCGCGCTTCTTCGCTTGAACAGAGTATGCAGGAGCAAGTGGTGCAGTTGCAGTCTCGCACGAAAGAGCTCGAAAAAATGAACAAGGAGTCAGATAAAAATAAACAAGCTCTCTTACGCGCGCTTGAGGATGCGAGGCATTTGGAGCACCAGCTGCAAAGCGAGCACAAGCGGCTTGAAGCGATCATTTCTTCCATAGGCGACGCAGTGTATGTCGTTGATGAAAAAGACCGCATTATCCTCATGAACGAGGCCGCGGAGCGGGTGTTCGGCCGCCGATTTGAAGCAGTGCGCGGCAAGCCTGTTCATGAACTCTATGAAGTCTATATCGGTAGTCAGCTCCAGCAGCCTAAAGATAGTTTGTTGCGCGTATCAGAATCTTCCGGTCGGACAATTCGCGTAGGACTGGATGACAATATGTTTTTTAAAACGACAGATGGTCGGCGTTTCGCGGTGATGCAAGTCATCTCGCCGCTAGGTGGGGAGCGTTACCATGGTTCCGTCGTCGTCGTCCGCGATGTTACCGAAGAAAAGCGCGTCGATGAATCAAAAACGAATTTTATTTCCATTGCCTCTCACCAGTTGCGCACCCCTCTGACGGCCATACGCTGGCTTGCTGAATTACTAGTGAAAGAATCGAGCGCCATTTTGCCGCCCGCTCAGCAAAGCTATGTGGAAGACATCATGCAAGCAACGGGGCGCATGATTACCTTGGTGAATGCGTTGCTGAACGTGTCGCGCATTGAGTCTGGCCGCCTGAAGGTTTTGCCGAAGAAAATTCAGATCATGTCTCTGATCAATGAGGTGGTTGATGAACTATCGATCGCTGCTAGGGGAAGCCATTGCGCAATTGACGTGGTCAAACCGCGCAAGCCATTGCCAGCCATAAATTTGGATCGTGATTTGATGCGCCAGGTTTTTCAGAATTTATTGACCAACGCCATCCGTTATTCTCGGCCCAATATGTGCCAGATATCTGTGAAGTGCCACAGTGACAAGGAGTATATTTTTGTCGAAGTTTCAGATAATGGTATCGGCATACCTGACGAGGCGCAGCAACGCATTTTTGAAAAATTTTTCCGTGCATCGAATGCTGCGAAATCACAGACAGACGGCACGGGCCTGGGCCTCTATATCACGCGGATGATCGTTGAGATGGCCGGCGGTACGATCCGTTTTGATTCAAAAGAGGGCGTAGGTACGACATTTTATGTCGCCTTACCGTTGAAAGGGATGCTTAAAAAAACGGGCGAAGTCGGTTTGATCCATAATGGCCAATAAGTTAGGATAGGCTTACTATGCCGACATTAGAACAACCCCTTGTACAGAGGCCGCCCCTACAAGAGCAGTCACAGATAAAGCCTCGCTCCCCCGAGGATTCGGCTTTGGCCGATCTCAGTCGGCGGCAGACGATACATATCGGGCAAGTTGTCAGTGAGGTCGCCGGGACAAAGGGCGTTGTGTTGCAAGCTGAGCGAAAGCAAGTGGAGAAAAGCCCAGAGCCATGGACAGTTGAGGCAGGTGAACTCCCGCCAGTTTTAGCCATGGCTTTAGAATCAGAGCGGGCATTGACTGACGCCGCAAAGCAGGTGCTGGTGATGGATCGCCTGAAGAGTTTTAAGGAGATACCGGATTCGGTCCAGAAAGCTTTGATTGCTTCAGGCCGCTGGTATCCGTTAGCGGAGCTGGGAGCGGGCGGCATGGCAAAAGTGTACAAAGTGTACGATTTAAATTTGCGCAAGTTTGCAGCGCTGAAGCTCATGACGCCGGAAAAGAACTTGCTGCTCCATGAAGAAAATGTGCAGCGCTTTGAGCGTGAGGCAAAATTATTGGCCCGGCTGCAGCACGAAAATGTTGTCACGGTTTACGACGCTGCCTACACGCCCGATGGCGGATATATAGCCATGGATTTCGTTGATGGGGGAGATTTATCTAATGAGATTGAACGGAAAGGCATGTTGAGCGAAGCTGAGGCCGCACAAATCGGCTTACAGATTGTGCGCGGCTTAAAGGCTATGCACGATGTAGGTGTTTTACACCGTGATTTAAAGCCAGAGAATGTCTTGCACAATGAAGACACTGGAGCCTATCAGATTTCCGATTTTGGTTTATCGCAGGATGTAGGAGTCCCACCCGAAAGGTCGCTGGACCGTTTTGAAAATCCGCAGCCAGCGCTATCCCGTCTAACCGACGCGGACACAGCCTTAGGAACTCCCGACTATATGTCTCCTGAGCAGATAAAAGGCGGCGTGGAACTTACTTCTGCTGTTGATCTTTGGGCACTGGGAGGCATTTTATATAAGATGACCACCGGCCGCGTGCCTTTTACCGAGGAAAATGATGCCGTCACAGCGATTATGTATAAAGCTTTGCGCAATAAACCAGTATCTCCGATAGAATTGCGGCCAGAATTGTCACCGGAAATGAACGCGTTGATCCTTAATCTCCTCAGCAAAAATCCGCAGGATCGCCTTGACGAGGATGCTGTAGCGAGACATTTAGAGAGGATCATAAAGCATGCCGCCCCGAAGCCGGTTGTCGAGGCTTCGCCCAAGGAGGCTTTTCGACGGGCTGTGACGGAAGTCCTGCCGATGGAAACCGCCGCGCCGACAGATTTGGCGAACGAAGCCAGCTC
>CAYHTI010000118.1:2828-3083 GCA_964359515.1 uncultured Gammaproteobacteria bacterium
CTCCCATGTTAAGCCCCAGGTAAAAACCGCGTCATTCCTTAAAAAATTGGCAGCCCGCATTTTGGGCGAAAAAGAATAACTATGAGCAAAACAAGCCTGTTTATTTTGCGTCAGGGATTAGGAATTACTTTTTTAGCTATCGGCATTTTGATTTGGCGCGACCCTGAATTGTGGGGCAGCTTCATGCAGCCCTGGGCCAAAGACCTGCTCATTTCCTCCGTTGAAAACACCATGAAAGCCACGGCCGTCATCGAC
>CAYHTI010000119.1:0-3028 GCA_964359515.1 uncultured Gammaproteobacteria bacterium
AAAACTATGATTTAAAGGAACGCGGGCCAGTCTCCCTGCGCACGGCTTTACAAGGTTCGCTCAATATCCCAGCCGTAAAAATGCTCTACCTCTTGGGAACCTCCAGCGTCCTCGATTTCGCTGAAGACCTTGGCTATACGACCTTTGCCGACCGCAGCCGCTTTGGGCTCTCCCTTGTGCTAGGCGGCGGCGAAGTGACCTTGCTTGAGCATACGGCCGCCTACGCCACGCTCGCCGACAACGGCATGTACCACGAACCCATGGCTATTTTGGAGGTCAAAACGAATGACGGCCATGTCTTAGATGAGTTTAAACCCAAGGAGCGGGCCGTCATCGACGCTAACATTGCCCGTATCACCTCCAATGTCTTATCCGACAACCAGGCGCGCGCGTATGCGTTCGGCCTTAACAACGGATTAACCCTTCCCGACCGACCGCCTGCCGCTAAAACAGGCACAACCAACGACTACCGTGATGCCTGGACCATGGGTTATGTACCGCAGCTCGCCACGGGCGTTTGGGTCGGCAACAATGACTTCTCCGAAATGAAGCGCGGCGGTGGATCGTCCCTTGCTGCGCCAATTTGGCAAGGTTATATGGTCAAAGCGCTCAAAGGCGTGGCCGTGGAATCATTTGGCGAGCCGAAAATTCCAGTACCTGACAAGCCGATCCTCTCCGGGAAAGGTTTTGGCGTGCAGAAAGTCGCTATTGACCGTGCCAGCGGCAAGTTAGCGACGGAATTAACGCCGCTGACCTTCCGTGAAGAAAAACTTTACGTCGACGCGCACGATATTCTCTATTACGTCGACAAGCGCAACCCGACTGGCCCAGCGCCTGCTAATCCAGTAGCAGCTGATCCGCAGTTCCAAGTGTGGGAAGACGCAGCGCAGGCCTGGATGAAAGCAAAACTTGAAAAGGGCGAAAACATTTTTGAATTCGCCAAGGATGTGACCTTCCCGCCAGGACTTGAAATTGAATACGGTGCGCCGCCAACAGAAAACGATGACCTGCACATCGAAACGAATAAGCCGGCAGTGGCCATCAGCGAACCTTTGGCCGATACCCAGCTGCAAAGTCGCTTTGTACGAGCCACAGCCGAAGCCTCAGCACCGCGCGGTATTGCTCGCGTCGAGTTCTACCTTGACCGCGTACTGCTAGGCACGGATCCTGAGGCACCCTTTGCCGTTGAAGCAAGCCTTAAATCCTTCCCAAACGGCTTTTACACCCTGCGCGCCATTGCTTATGACGATATCGACAATAGCTCGGAAACATCCGTTCGCGTGCAGCTACAATCAGATGAGTCATTCGTAGACATTGGTTGGGAGTCTCCCGACCAGGGAGCACAAATCAGCGCCGATGACACGACCGTCGGTCTGCGCCTGCGAGTGACCAGCGCGGACACTATCAAACAAGTCACCTTTTTCGCCGTCGATCTCTCCTCGTATGAAGAGTCCCTTATTGAGGCAGTGGTCGCTCCTAGCTCCACCAAAATCCGCGCGACCTGGACGCCTTTTAAAGCCGGACGCTATCGCCTATACTCAAAGATTAGCGTGGAGGGCTCGGGTGTTCTGACCGGACCAAGCCTGGAAGTTGAGGTAATGCCCAAGCCAGAATCACTGGGAAATTAGCCAAAAAATGACTGTTCCCAACGTAAAAAACCCCGTTAAGGGGTTTTTTACGTCTCGTCTAAGCTTTTCCATAAGTGCCCGAAAGCACAGATGGATGCAAAAATTATAATACTCTGCACCGCTTTAATGTCAAGCATTCCGCATTTATCCACAGGTTGTCCGCTAAAATTAGCCAAAATACAGCGTCAAATCACATTTACATATATGGTATCAGCCATGTGGATATCTATTGACAAAGATCGAGAATCGAGTTATTGTCGTTTTTAGAGGATGCTGGTGAACGGAGGACCGTTCCCAGTTTTGTATGTTCCAAAACTCTTACTTCCCTGGGGGGGAAAGAAAAGGTGGGGATGTGATGAAACGACCGCCTGCTCGCCCCCGTACGGAGAGCGAGCGAGTGAAGTCGGTGCGGCCGAAGTTCGTTCGACAGCCGCTCGACGGACTGCCCGACCCGATCGCGCTTGCGACTGAGCTCCTCTGGTGCATCATCGTACCAGAAGAGCGCATGATCAAGTGGCCCGGGCGAGCGGTCTTCCAGGGTCCTATCCACGGTCCCGCGATCAACGTGATCAACCTTGTGCTCGGGTTCGCGGGTCGAAGCCCCGTGAAGAGCGGCCACTTCTACTGCCCGGACACGGAACCCGTTACCGCCACGGTGGGAACGGAAACGTGGACGGTCAGCACGTGGCCAGACCTGCCGCTCACGCGAGAGCAGCTGCTCAACAGCTGGTTCGGATGTCGCTGCCCTGAGAAGGAGTTCAACCTTCGACTGCGCAGCGCGCCAATTCGGACGGATGGCGGCCTGGGATCATGGAATCTGATCCCGCTCGGCGAGCTCCTGGACACGAAGACGCCTTCGGACAGGCATGCACACGAGCTCCACGCGTTCAGCGCCAAGCGCGATCCGTGGAGGTGGGAAGCGTTCTTTCACATCAAGGATGTTCCGGGAGGAGTGGCTTCCACGACGGCGGAGTTGTGGACTCGGCGAGTGTACGGCAGCAAGCATGCGGCCGGACCCAAGTCGTGAAACCAGTCCTTCCATAACTGCTCTTTGCCGGTGTCGTCCCGGCGAGGTAGCAAACCCGATGCCAGGAGAAATCCTGGCGTTGGCTCACACGACTCGGGGGAGTCCGTTAAGTGAGACAAATCGGGTCGCTCGTGAACGGACGAGAGTCCGAGAAAAGCGACTGGATACCGTGCCCAACTAGTACGAAAGCCGCCGTACCGGATTCATGAAAGATGGTGGAAACGCCACCGATAATCATGATCTGGTACTGCGGCTCTTTTAATTGGCAAAATTTTATGTTCCTGGGTGTTTGTTGTTGCTAAACCTTTAGCTGGGATTAGAGGTTTTAAACTCCTCGTCATATTTCTCCGCGCGCTCAAAGGCAATCTTAAAC
>CAYHTI010000120.1:0-3022 GCA_964359515.1 uncultured Gammaproteobacteria bacterium
TAATGCTATTCGCTCCTGAGGTGGCTAAAGTCGAACCATTCGCTAAAGTCAGTGTGCCTGTGCTGGTCGTGATGGTCAGGCCATTAAGGCTCGTAGCTGTGGCTACGCCTAATACCGGCGTCACTAAAGTCGGCGAAGTGGCCAAAACAACTACGCCAGTGCCGGTCTCATCAGAGATGACGCCGGATAACTGCGCGGAGGTCGTGGCGGCAAACACCGAGAGGTTGTCAGCTGTTGTCGTAAAGGTGCCGGAAACATTCGGGAAGGTATATGTACGGTCAGCGGTAAGATCAGCGGTGGTAATGATACCGGCAAAGCGTCCGACACCGCCGGCAAACGGCAGCAACCGAATATCATCATCTGTCGCGGTAGTCGAGCGGGCTACGACTGGTGCCGTAGCGGCGACCGCTGAGAAAATATTCTGTGCGGAAGTCGCGAGGCTCGTACCCGTGGCGACGCCTAAGACTGGTGTAACCAAGGTCGGCGAGGTGGCCAAAACAACTACGCCCGTACCAGTCTCATCGGAAATAACTCCGGCAAACTGGGCAGACGTGGTCGCAGCGAATACGGAAAGATTGTTCGCGGACGAAGTCAAGGTACCTGTTGTTGGTAAGGTCACATTCGTTGCACCGGTTGAAGTGAGCGTAATGCTATTCGCTCCTGAGGTGGCTAAAGTCGAACCATTCGCTAAAGTCAGTGTACCTGTGCTGGTCGTGATGGTCAGGCCATTGATGCTGGTGACTGTCGCTACACCTAATACGGGTGTTACCAAAGTCGGAGAAGTAGCCAAAACAACCGAACCAGTCCCCGTGGAAGCGTTTCCTAGTAAAGTAAAAGTGCCGTTGGCATCAGGCAATGTCCAGGTCCTGGTGGCAGTTAAATCGGCAGAAGTAATGCTACCCGTAAAAGTAGCAGCCCCTCCGTTCAGCCCAATGACTTGAATGGTGTCATTATTAGCTGACGCAGCGTCTCGAACCGAGACGGTCGTGCCGATAGTGGTTTCAGCTAAAGCCGCCGGGGCTACTAAACCAAACGTGCTTATTGACACGAGGGTCAAGGCAAGCAGCCTGCCGATTGTATGTTTCATAGGGTAAAAAAATGTACGATGAGGCTAATGATGGCTAATTTAATAATACCACAACATGCGTTGTGGTATTAAATACACTTATCCACAGCCAAACTACTTCGTCATGCTCGCCTCCGCTGGTGACGTACTTTCAACTGTTTGCGCACCATTCGTCACTGAACCCACGTCGATAATCTTATGCGCGATTGGATCATAAAGATAGGCCTTCTGCGCTTTGGGATACACAATGACAAAATCTCCCTTCTTAGCCCCGGCTAAAAATGGATGGTCCTTGAGAAGATCTGGGTCAGTCACCTCGGCTACCGTCGGCGACTCATCCGTTGGCACTACAATGATCTGAGAAAACCTTTGCAACACCTGGTTTGCCCGTTCCTGACCGATTTGCGCCGGATCCTTTTTTAACTGCTGATTCTGCGCATAAAAATACCCGACTAGGCCAAGGGAAATAACTACGGCGACGCCGCAAACAATCATTGGCCACTTTGAGGCAGTTGATGCATTCTCCATAAAGCGATTTAAATCGTATGAAATTATGGCGCTGAAAGTCAAACGTGACTACTGAAAACAGCTTACCTGTTTTTTTTGTGTCCTGGCAATCCCGCGCTATAACCCTAAGCCTCCTTGTGGGCCTTCTTTAAGACTGCGATATCCATCTTTTTCATTTGTAACATGGCTCGCATGGCAGCGCTTGCTTTCTTAGGATCCTCGTCGCCCAAAAGCTCGCTTAAGATAGTCGGGACGATTTGCCAGGAAACACCGAACCGATCCTTAAGCCAGCCGCATTGTTCAGCCTCAGGGACGCTGGAAAGATTTCCCCAAAACAGGTCAATTTCTTTTTGCGTCTTGCAGTTGACCATAAAGGAGATTGCTTCCGTAAACGTAAAGGCATGCTTATGGCCGCTATCCATAGCTGCAAATTCCTGTCCTTCCAAGGTAAATGTTGCGTACTTGATGCTTCCCTCTTTATCCGGCCCTTCATTTTTGCCGTAGCGCATCGTGTCTCCAATTTTGGACTTGCTAAATAATGACGTGTAAAGCTTCATCGCCTCTTCCGCCTTGCTGTACTGCTGCCCGACAAACATCAAGGCTGGGGTAATTTTTTGCTTCACCTTGTTTCCGCCCATAAACATGACCTGCCAGGAAAGACCATATTTGTCTTGCGTCCAACCATATCTTTCACTGAACGGGTATGCACCGAGCTCCATCATTATCTTGCAGCCTTCGGACAATTTTACCCACAACGCGTCGACCTCATCTTTGGTTTCGCAAGCTACTAAAAACGAAACCGCGGGTGAAAACTTAAAGACGGGTCCTCCGTTAATGGCGCCAAAAGACTGGCCAGCCAGCTGAAAATCAAGGCTCATTACTGAGCCTTTCGCCTGACCTGAAACCTCGGCACCAGCATCGTCATAGCGGGCAATATCGTCAACCTTCGAATGCTCAAACAAGCCCGTATAAAAATTCACAGCTTCTTCTGCCTGGCGATCAAACCACAGAAAGGGAGTAATTTTTTGCATAGCTTTTACCTCTCGACCATTAGTTGCTCTCAAGTACTTCTACTTCTTAGGATACGCGTAGATGACCATCCACTGCACGCCGAATTTGTCTTCAAAACTGCCAAAATAGTCGCCCCAGACCTGATCGGAGATGGGCATTTCGATCTTACCGCCGGAGCAAAGATCCCCCCGTGTTTTTTGCACCGATCTGCATGGCCATGAGCACGCCCGAACCGGCGGTAATGCCGAAGCCCAGCGACATCATGATCATCAGGGTGATCTGAGAAATGCTCACTGCGGCAATCGACTCCGGCGATAATTTACTGACCCAATAGGCGTCAACGATGTTATAAAGCGTATAAAAAAAGACCGAGAGCATCATCGGCCAGGCCAGGGTCCAGATCTGTTTCCGGATGGGTCCTTGGGTTAAATCGCGTCC
>CAYHTI010000121.1:0-2976 GCA_964359515.1 uncultured Gammaproteobacteria bacterium
AGCCGGCATGGTGGCTACTTGTAAAACGATCACGACGAAAAAAGGCGATCTAATGTGCTTTTGCCAGTTAGAAGATGAAAGCGGTTCTTGTGAATTGGTGGTGTTTCCGCGCGTCTTCTCGGCTGGGCCGCATTTATGGACGGCTGATACGTTATTGCTGGTCAAAGCCAAGGTGCAAACGGGGGATGGGCAAGCCAAGCTTATCGCGGAAAAGGTGTGGTTAATCAATGAACAAACAATTACGGACATCAAGAAGGTGCTCAAGGATGGAAAACTCCCTGCCGTATCGGTGCACACGGAAGGCGTGCTTAAAGAACCGGCCGGAGTGTATTTGCATGTGCCTCAACCGCCGGACTCTTTCCGTACTGAACAGTTAAAGCACTTGTTTGCCCGTTATAACGGCAATGTGCCTGTTTATTTAAAGATCGGCTCAAGCCAGTATAGAACGATCAAGACGCGTTTCCGCGTGGCTGTAAACCAGGAATCCAAGTACCAGATAGAAAAAATCACGGGTGCTAATTCCATGGTTGTGGTGAACTAAATGCGGCGCATACAAGCGAATTACTAACCATGATTTACATGATTTTCTTGATACAAAAATCAGGCAAATCATGGTTCGACAGTTAATTTCGGGTAATCTGTGTAGGGGGTGCCTTGTTGCGGAAAGACGTCTTTTTCTCGTATAATATAGGCATCGCTATCTTCGTGTTTAAAACAAAAATCGTATGACAGAAACCCCGGGAAGTATCCGTGAACATAAAATTCATTTTTATCGTCAAATCGCTTTTACGTTCATTGGCGCGGCTTTGGTCGTGCTTCTTGGCTTGATTTATTTCTCGCTTTCGCAGGCGGTGATCATCGTCACACCGACCCTGGAGCAGGTTTCTGCCGATTTTAATGTATTAGTGAAGTCGGATACGGATGAAACGCAAGAGGGAGTTAAGGCGCGTGTCGTTTCGACTGAAGTAGAAATTGAAAAAACTGGTCCTGCGGAATTATTGAAAGAAGGCGAGCCACAACCGGCTACGGGCAAGGTGACCATGAAGAACACATCAGGCACAGCCCAGCCCCTTGTAGCGACAACACGCCTATTATCCGAGCAGGGCGTGCTTTTCCGCTTGAAAAAGGCGGTTACCGTGCCGGCAAAGGGTGAGGTTGAAGCCGAAGTATACGCTGACAAGCCAGGAAAAGAAGGTGAAATTGCTCCAACAAGGTTCACGATTCCCGGTTTAAACCAAGCGCGACAGCAGGAAGTCTATGCGCAAAGCAAAGACCCGATGACCGGCGGCACGAAGTCCACATACAAGGTTACAAAGACAGCGATTGATGCCGTGATCGCCGCCGCAAAGGAACGCATCATTACCGAAGCGAAAGCTCAATTGGCGGCCGACGGCGTAAATGCGGATGGAATGCTTGCCAATGCGGAGTGGGTCAACATCGTTTCTCAGGAAGTGAAGCCGGTCGAAGGCACGGATGCGCCAAGCCTGACGGTGAAAATGACCGCCCAAGTCGCTTTTGTCTTAGCGGATGCTGAACGATTACTCAGCCTCGCCCAGCAGCAGCTGTATACAACGACCTCATTGGGCTATGAGCTGTCCTCAAGCGATGAAGGATCATTTACGTACTCCATTGCCAATTATGATGCGGAAAAAAAGACGGCCCAGTTGCGGCTAGTCTTAAACGGCAATCGCCGCATCAGCACGAATAACCCAATTTTAGACCCTTCAAACTTTGTCGGCATGAAACCCGCTGTCGCGAAAGAGCAGCTGGAGGCGGACGCTGGCATTGAGTCCGTTGACGTGCAGCTGCGGCCGTTCTGGCTGCGTCGCATCCCGCGCCTGGTAGACCATATTTACGTGCAATTTGCTTCATAAACAATCGCCTTACCTACAAGAGACGCGCCAAAACGCGTCTCTATCTGTTTCTAGGTATGCTCCACTCCCGCATCGCGAGAAAATTCGACTACTACGTTATCTACCATTTGCGAGCGATGGAACTGCCACTGGCTCGTTTCGCTCTTTTCGTTATTTTTTTCTGGTTTGGAGCGCTTAAGCTTTTTGATAAAAGTCCGGCCAACCCCTTGGTTGCTGATTTACTTCATAAGACTTTGCCCTTCGTTTCTTTTAACCAATTCATTATTTTTTTTGGGTTACTTGAGATGGCTGTGGGCATTGTTTTCCTGTTGCCCAGGATGGAGCGCGTCGCGATCGCCTTGCTTTTACCGCACATGGTCACGACCTTTTTGCCACTCGTCCTCCTTGCCCCCATAACTTGGCAAGCCCCATTCGTGCCGACGCTTGAAGGACAATACATTATCAAAAATCTTGTTATCATTGCTTTGGCTTGCACCGTTGCAGCGCGCATACGGCCCTGGAGGAAGTAAGTTGACCGTTTTTTTACCTTAGCCTAAACTACAGCCATCCCGATTTCATTGAAGAAAGATACGTTTCACCAAGCATCGCCGTTTTAGGGAGAAAAGCCGTGATTGCAAGCTTTTCCGGCCGGGCTGGTGGGATACCACTTTCGGAGAAAGAGGGAGTATAAGTGCTTGTCGGCCCTTCGACTATCGCTTGGGGCAGATAAGAATCTGGGTGGAACCGCGGGAAGGATAAGCCTCTCGTCCCATGATCAATAAAGCTATTTATTGGTTAGAGGATGAGAGTTTTTTTATTATCTGACAACTACTTTATATGTGTGCAAAACATGAGGAGGTAAAGCAGGTCAGCGAAGCCGACAAGATGCGCCATTCTTTGGCCCATATTTTGGCCGGCGTGATCATGGAGATGTGGCCGAACACGAAGCTCGCGATTGGTCCTGCCGTGGAAGATGGTTTTTATTATGATGTGGAGTCAGACCATCAGTTCACACCCGAGGATTTTAAAGCGATCGAGAAGCAGATGATCAAGGTTGTTAACAAGGGGGTGCCGTTTGAGTGTAAGTCCGTATCAATAGGCGATGAGCTCTAGTATTTGGAAG
>CAYHTI010000122.1:0-2966 GCA_964359515.1 uncultured Gammaproteobacteria bacterium
ATTGTGTAAATAGCTACCTCCCTCAAAACGCGGATACGTACCAGTTTTAGATTTGTAATCCTCAAGCTGCGCTTGGATCGTGGATAAGTCGGTGGCACGACGCAAGTCGCGGCGGATTTGCAAACGCGTTTCCGTGTCGCTGATATTCGTATTTAAACGGAACTGACGGATAAACTCGTTGAAAACAGCTTGGACCTGCTGATTGGCCGTGTCGCTGTGGGAGATAAGGTAAATGTTGCTATAGAGCGTTGCTGTGGCCGGGTCATAGTTCGTCCCCGAAATATACACGCTGCGTCCGTCGCGGATGGCTGGGTAGCCGTCAACGACCAGGGCCGCTGGATTACCTGGATTCGGGACATTGGCACGATACCAGGCCTGAGGGGAAAGCCGCTCTGGATTCGGAATGATACGGATACCAATAGCTTCTCCTCCCGTCTGTGCAAAAACGGCAGGCGTAAAAGACCAGAGAATAACGGCACAGATCGTGACAAGCAATCGTCGCATAAGCAAAAATTTAGCTGAGCGGCCCATCTTTACCGTCATCATACCAATTTTTGCCTGACGTGTACATGCTCGGACGTGGACAATTCATTATTCGATGATGAAGATCGATTCGCGCAGGATGCCGCCGATATTGCTGCCAATTACCGGAGCAGATAGCGGTGGTAAATCGTCTTGCGGCCCTGGTTCACCAAAATCGCGACAATAGAAAATGTCGTAATTGTAATTCTGGTCGATGTACGGGAAATCGAGGATGGTAGGCCAAGGGTTCTCACAAAGGAAAATGACCACGTCAATGGTGCGGGATATGGATCCGCTGGAGGGGGCAATCGCTTTGGCGGTAACCGTCACCGTTGTTTCACCGTTCAGCGCTTTTGGCGTCATTTCCACTTCTTCGCCCTCGGCGGCGGATAGCGCGATCATTTCTTCATTGCCTGAAACCCAAGAGAACTCAGCGGGAACCACGAAGCCAGACACATCGCGGGCAATAGCCTTATATCCATGCTGGTTACCTTCTTGTCCCGCATTCACATCGCCGCGGCAGTCATTGCGTACCGCGCAGAAAGCGACGTCAAACGAACCAGCCTTACCCGGAGGCGTGATCTCCACTTCTACGACATCAATTTTGCATTCCGCTTTCCCCGTCGTGAATGTCCTGACCGTTTCGCCAGGCATCGGAACGTTGGAACTATTTCGTACGCCTTGCGGGAGGTTATCGGAAAGATTCAAGTCGCCGATCACACGGACGCGGTATTCCTGGTCTTCCGTGAGCTTAACTTTGGGGTAAACGCTGGCCACACTGCCCTCTTCATTGATCGACACGCTCACGCTGGCCGCGACGGAACACCAGTTCACCGCTTGCGCATCGACGGACGGGATCATCCATTGCCAAACCGAGGCCGCCAGATGGCGAAGACGCGGAAGGAAACCAACGGATTGGGGCGTACAGGCTGTGGCCCCATTATTCACTTCCAAAACCACATTATTGAGCAAGGACGATTGTTCCATGGGTTGGTCAAACTGAATTTCCACGGCCAAAGTAGTGCAGACTTGTTTCGCGCCATCGCGGGGATTGCTGCCGACAACACGCGGACGCGGCCAGCAACAAGAATCCGTGCCGACGCCATGACTATTGAGCGAGGCGGGCGATGGGCACTGTTCATCGCGCTCATAGCCGCAACTCACCGTAAAGTCCCCTTCGCCTTTCACGCCTTGCGTTTCAGCTTTCACTTTTGTGCTCCCAGGCCCCACGCTCGTGGTGATCTGCGCCCAGTCTTTGAAATTCGGCAGCGGCAATACATCTTTTTGCGTCACCTCGCCGATTGTTGAAGAACCTGTCGCCCAATTCCAATCATACGTATCGCCGCGCAAGATCTGTCCGGCGCTGTTGCAGGAATCGGCCTTGGCGACCGGCAAAGACTGGTAGGAAAACTCTTCCTGGATTAAGAAGGATTCGGCAACAAGTGGATCGATTTGCACGCGCTCGACGCGGCAGACATTCGCATCTGTTCCCGTGCTGAACAACCAGGAATAACTATCGCTTTTTCCGTCAGCATCCGTGTCAAAGTTTAAGCCGGCTAAAGGCAACCCGCTCGCGGCTCGGATATTTTTGAGCACGATGCGGTATTTGGTGGCGGCTTTAAATGCCGTCAGTCTGGGGAGGAAATGCACGGTAAAGCTCGTATTGTTATATTGCATGTCGGTCACGCCGACCGCTGCGGCCTTGGCGCGTGTTCAAGCTTCGTCTTTGCATTCGAACAAGTCGATATTGCTGGCTGAGGTAACCGATGACTCCTGCATGGCCTGGTTAAACCTCGCGCCCATAGCAGCGTTGATGCAAGCGCTTGAGCAATTCGGCCACTTATCCACGACAACAGGAGGCTCAAGGGCGATGGTCAGCAAGCCCTTATCTTCTTTGCTGAATTCTGGGATGGAGCCATAAATGTCCACAGCAGGACCTGGCTCGGTCGGGCCTTTGGCGGTTGCCTTGGTAGAAGCCGTATTGGAAAGTTCCACGGTGGCTTTTGCTGTATCGCCGCTTAACCAGCTCCATTCATAAGAAGAGGAGTTGAGCAAATTGCAATTCAAGGCCGTTGGGACGCCGGTATATTTTTGCTGCTTGCCGATTTGGCGTAAGGTGGCGGCGGCGGGAGTAACTTCCACATGGTCGACGGCGCAAACGCCATCGCCTTGCTGGGTTTTAAAGGCCCAGCGGTACGGCTGACCGAGCGCATTTCCATTCTTCGCCTTGATGCCGACGGAAAGAGTCACCTGATACCAAGTATCCGGCTCAAAAGAGGTTTGCGGCACGGCCACAAAACCTTCGCCCGGTTGCCCCTCATTGAGAATGTCGAAATTACCCAAGGACACGGTTGTTTGGCACTCGGCGCTATTTAAGACCGTACCCGTATTGCAGCGGCGCAATTCAACATTATTCGCCGTCAGTGTGGCGTCATCCATGTCCA
>CAYHTI010000123.1:0-2962 GCA_964359515.1 uncultured Gammaproteobacteria bacterium
AATGGCACGAAAGCCTATGATTCTTTCCTGGGAGAGGGCGAGTGTGGTTTTGGGAGTTTGAACACGGTGCATGAAGGCAGCTTGTCCATCAGTAGTGAGCAATTCGATCGCGTGTACGGGAACATATAATTTTAACGTTTGCCCCCCCTCGATAAAATTTGTATGACTCTTAAAGTCGAAGATGTCTTGCGCGGTAAAGGTATCGACTTCCGGCTGATCAAATTAAGCCAGGTGGCTTTTACTGTTGATGATGTCGCGAAGTATTCGCAAGGTGATATCAATATCGAAGAGACGTGTAAGACCATTGTTTTAAGCGGGAAGAAAACCAAGCAAAAAATAGCGGTCCTCTTGCGAGGGCGCGATAAAGTGAATTTTTCGGCCGCCAAGAAACTGATCGGTGAAGAAATGAATATCGCTAACGCTGAGGAGGTCAAAGAAGTGGCTGGCGTGGATCCAGGGGCGGTCTGTCCATTTATGCTCAGCGTGCCATTGTTCGTAGATAAGCATGTTTTAGCTCTCAAGAAAATTAATTGCGGTTCTGGGGATCATCTGCACGGTTTAGAGTTTGAGACTGCTGACCTGGCGCGCGCAGTCCAATATCGCGAGGCCGCCTTGTCGAAAGAATTGGTGACTAACGCTTGATATGCAAAAAGATTCCATTCTTAAATCAGCCCAACACAGCATCAAAAAATGGAAAAAGCATCTTGGTTTTGTAGGTTGGAAAATCGACGCAAAAATTACCACATTTAATCGCGCGGATGGATATCCCCAGCAAGGTGATTTCCGTATGAACTTTTCAAAGAAAAGAGCGACTATATTGCTGGGCACGAATTTGCGTTGGTCTGTTGAAGAGATTGTGCTTCATGAATTGGTACATATCATGGTCTGGCCTATAGATCAGCAGGCTATATCAGCGATTCGCAAATTACCGCGGCAGAAACAGGCTAAGGCCGAAGATAAGTTCTTGGGTGAGTTGGAGGCCGTTGTGGATCAGATCACCAAGAGCTTTTTACGTGTTCAGAACTAACTACTGTATGGCTTACAAATACCTCCTTTTCGATTTCGACGGCGTCATTGTTGATTCTTTTGATATCTCCTACCAAGCACATTTGGCTGTAACGCCCAAGCCGCATGACCTTGATGGTTATCGAGCCATGTTTCATGGGAATGTCTATAAAAGCGAGTCGCATCATGAAGAAACAGAACACGATCGGGATAGTGTGCGCCAGGACCCGTTTTTTAATGTGTATACGCCTAAACTAATGGAGATTGGGCCTGTGCCTGGAATGCGAGAAGCCTTGACGTCCTTGGCCGAGCAGAGAACCTTGGCCATTGTCACTTCCTCAATCACCAGTCCGATCCAAGCGTATCTTGACCGCTACGACCTGGCAGAACATTTTGATACGGTCTTGGGAGCTGATATACACAAGAGCAAAGTCAGGAAGATGAATATGCTTTGCGAAATGTACGAAGTCCAGCCTGAAAAATGCTTGTTTATAACGGATACCTTGGGAGATATGCGAGAGGCAACCAAGGCCGGGCTTAACTCAATTGGTGTGAGTTGGGGGTTCCATGATGTGGCGACATTAAAGCAGGGGAATCCGTTGGCTGTCGTCCACACGCCACAGGAGCTGTTTGAGAGAATCAGTGGTTTTTGATATGTCCGATATCCCAGAATTCAAGCCCCGCCCTGGCCAAGTGGATTACACCAATATCCGCTGGGCGCCGGTTATTAATTGCGTCCTGCAATACCAGGACAAGATTCTGATCGTGCAGCGCAATTCGAAAATGAAGCTGTATCCCGGGTATTGGAATGGCATCTCCGGTTTTCTTGATGATAACCGTAGCTTGGAGCAAAAAGTGAAAGATGAGTTGAGTGAGGAATTAGGCATTGCAGAAAAGCAGATTGATTCCATCCATCTTGGCCGGATTTTTGATCAGGAAGAGGAAAAGTATAATAAAACTTGGATCGTCCACCCTGTCTTAGTCAAAGTGAGGACAGATCAAGTTCGCTTAGATTGGGAGGCGCAGCAATATCAATGGATCAATCCGGCCGACGCTAACGGATATAATTTTCTACCAGGGTTTGAGATGGTTTTGTCATCATTATCGCTTTTATAACCCAACCAATCGCGATACTACTGTTCTTGAACCTGAAACATGCGCAGGCTGGATATGGTATGACATAGATAGGCGCGCCAATCCCTTATTCGCATAATAAAACGCCTATGGCCAACTTGGAGGGAAAAAAAGAGGCCATTGAAGCGATCGCTAAGGAAATCATTGGTTGCAAGCTTTGCCAGGTCAACAAGGTAGGCAAAGCAGTGCCTGGCGAGGGCAATCCCGAAGCTCGCGTGATGCTCGTCGGTGAAGCGCCTGGCAAAATGGAGTCGGAGACCGGTCGTCCGTTTGTCGGGCGCGCTGGCGTGTTACTGCGGAACATGATGGCTGAAGCGGGATTGAAGGAAGAAGATGTTTTCATAACGAGCGCTTTGAAGTACTTGCCCAAGCATGTCACCCCCAAGGCAGATGAAATCGAGCATGCGCGGCAACATTTGTTTAAGCAAATCGAAACGATCGATCCAGACATTGTTGTTTTGCTTGGGCGTTTTGCCGTGCTTTCCGTTTTAGGTGAAAGTGTTTTCATCGCCCGCGAGCATGGGAAAATTGTGGAACGGGATGGGCGTACATATTTGATCGCTTATCATCCAGCGGCTGGCTTATATTCAGGCATTGTTAAGCGAAAATTAGAGGAAGATTTTATCGCTTTAAAAAAGTTATTGCGGAAGCGCGCCGGATAAGTTATGGTTGAATCCTATGGATTCATACGACGTAGTTATCGTTGGCGCGAGCTTTTCTGGCTTAACCTTGGCGCATCATTTGCCAAGAAATTTGAGAGTTTTAGTCGTGGACGCCAAGCCTGCCGCTGGCTCAACCGTTGAATCCACCGGTTTGATTACGA
>CAYHTI010000124.1:0-2953 GCA_964359515.1 uncultured Gammaproteobacteria bacterium
CCGAGGCATGTATGCGGCCCGCGGCGGACGGGTTGGCGCCCTGCCGCATCAGGCCATGACGATCGACGGCGAGCCGGAGATCGAGTCCGTGAACCTCGAAGGCTTCGATCGCGGTGTGGAGCGCATGGCGCGCTTCACTGACCACGGGCTCACGCTGCCGGACAATATCCGGCTGTGGATCTGGGCTGGGCGCGTGCCGAACCGTTTCCAGATCTCGGTCAACCGTGACCGGCGCTGGGGCGGCATCACCAGCGTGATTCCCGATGGGGAGGGCGCTGGCACCGGTATCTACCGTCCCTGGGAGGACGCCAACAATCCCGGGATCCTGGTTGGCGGCGTCTATGTCAACAATGCGCGCGATCGCGAGGCCTTCTGGATCGATCGAAGCCGTGTTCAGACTTCTGATGCGAGGACCGTGACGACCAACCCGCCCGCGCCGGTCGCCACCTCGTCGTGGTACACCGGTCTGGACGGGATCGCGTCCACGGTTCGGCGCATGCCGCGTTCGGTGCCGGAGAACCCGCGCCACCGCTACCAGGCGGCGCTGATCGAGGGTCGGCGGGCGAACAGCTACATCGCGTGGGTGACCGCCTTCCCGGCGGCCGGCACGCGGGGCGGTTCGGTCGCGGTCTTCGATCTCGACCTGGACTGGGTCGTCGAACGTAACGGGCGCACCGAGCTCGTCACGTCGTCGCACCAGCGCTACAACAGCGGCGATCGCGTCGCTGGCGGCTGGTTCCCGTTCAACGACCAGGGCTGGTTCCAGATGGGGATGAACAACTCGGAGAGCTTCACGGTCGCTGACCGCACGGTCAACGGTGCTCGTCGCAGCGCGGCGATCATCGATGTCACGCGGTTCTCCGATCCGCAGGCCTGCGGCCACATCTGGGACACCCACTGGCCGCGTCTCGTCCCGCCGGCTGGCACGGTGGCGGTCCAGATGAGCTGCACCTTCCTCGTGGAGGGTGACGCGCTCGTCCACGTCGGTGCTGATCGCTACGAGAGCGAGCGGACCAAGGATCAACCCGACCAGGAGGTCCTGGTCTCCGACACGTACGCGGCCCAGCACTGCGTGGGCGGCCGTCCGGTGACCGTCACGATGCGGACGAGCCGCATCAACTGGCAGGATTAGCGATCCTGCCCGCGTCGCAAGACGCGACATAGCAAGAGGCACGCGCCGTATGGCCGTGCCTCGCTTTTTTTAAAACCAGATTTTCGTTTGCCCGTTCCAAATGAGAATGATCGCAATTTGTATCAGGATAAGAAAGACGAGTATCAATTGAAAGCCAACTTTACGCGTTTTGTGGCGAAAGAGGTGCATGGCCAACAAGGCTCCGACCGAGCCGCCGAGGAAACTGGCGAGGTGCAGGAGGCGTTCGGGAACGCGTATGCCGCGAGTTTGCGATTGAACTTTGTCTATGAGAAACAAAAGAAAGGCCGCTATGTTCAGGCTGATCAAAACGCGCCAAGGAGCAGGAATGCGATAGAGCAGCGGTAAAGCGAGATAGCACACTAGCGCAAGTGTGACCCAGACAAGCGTATAGAGACGGAACGGACGCATACGTACTTTTAAGTTATTCTTTTTGCGCGTTCATGGCCTGATTATAGCAGATTGTATTGACGTTTCGCGGCCGTTTGCCTATAATCCGTTCATCATCGGGATGCGGTTTTTCAAGCCCATCTCGATATTTGTTTGCTTAGACCACACCTATACGACCGCTTAAAATTGATGCAATGCGCCGGCTTTCGCGAGCGCCTGTATCTTTAAAAGCGGTTTGTCAGTCTTAGACCTTTTAAAATGGATGAGGTGCGCCGGGGTGAACGAGCAGCGCAAGGAGTGTACCGAGAGGTACATGGATGAGCAGCGCAGTGAACCCCAAGCAGATCGCCATTTTAAAAGTGTCACATATGGGCCAATAGCTCAGTTGGCTAGAGCGCTTCCATGGCATGGAAGAGGTCAGGGGTTCAAGTCCCCTTTGGTCCACCATTTAAAAACTCTCCTACACGGAGGGTTTTTAATTTTATGATCAATGGCTAAATTTGATTGATCCTAAATCGAAACATAAGCGAATCAAAAATGGAAAGAATGAATGATGCAATTAAGGGAGAAATACATCGAGGATTCGCCTTTTTGAGAAATTTCTGAATTTGCCGCAGAAAAGGATACGAACCATAAAAACCGATGATCCTAACGGCGTTGGAGTATGTTGGTAGAGGCGATTTGAAGCGAATGAACGGTGAATGGTTTGACGCCAACGTCGCTGATAGTAAGGTATTTAAAAGATGGAGGAAAATAGTGTAAAATAATCTTATGAAGCTCGGCATAATCCTACAATCCAATAAACTGGAACACGTCTGGAATACATTCCGACTCGGTATTGCCGCGCTCAAAGCCGGCCATCAAGTTGATATTTTTTTGATGAATGAAGGATCGGAACTGGACACCATTCCTGATAGCAAGCATTTTGATATTTCCAAGAAGGTGGCTGAATACAAGGAGCTGAAAGGAACGATATTTGCCTGTGGAACCTGTCTGGAAATTCGCGGCAAAAAGGGGGCCGCCGTATGCCCCATTTCCACGATGTCTGATTTGCTTAGAATGGTCGAGAGTTCTGATAAAGTGTTAGTTTTTGGCTAATATGAAAAAATTGCTTTTTACAATCCTTGCCGCAAGCGTTATTACTTATTTCGCTCCCGCCGCCAATTCTCAAATGATGGGCAATTTTTCTGACACAACGGTTGATTGGAATGAAGTCGTCGAACACACCACCCGCGAAGAGCAAGAGGGCAAAGAGCTATGGAATAAACTCCAAGTTAAAGACGTCGTTTGTCCCGATTTAAGCGACGAGCAGTTTGGCGTTCTCGGCGAATACTTTATGGGCCAGATGGCCGGCAATTCTCATGCCGCTATGAACGCCATGATGATTCAGGCGCACGGCGAAGCTGGCGAGGA
>CAYHTI010000125.1:0-2935 GCA_964359515.1 uncultured Gammaproteobacteria bacterium
GGGTACCTCACCTCTCCCCGATACTTCCCCAACTCAGAGACGTTCGGAATCGTGATGCTGCTGTCGCATTCATGCAAACAGCTATAAATGTCGATGATCTCGTCGTCTGTGAACTCGGTGTTTCGCAGGATTATGTTGAGCAATTCGAGGATATACACCCCGGTCAGCTGGGCAAACTCCGCGTCTCGCCTGCTGTTGGCAATGATCGCTGCGATCATGATCATCAGGGCGCGATGTGGCGGCAGATTGACCGGCGTCGGCTTCTCGATGAGTCCAAGTGCATTAAGAGCCCTGAACTCAAGCGGCATGTCCATGTCGGCCTCCTATAAAAAACTCGCCCCCCGCCGGACTTGTGCCAGCGGGGAGCATTTATCTTGTTGACGCCGTGAAGCGCCTTTAGTCGATCTGTTCGACCTGCGGCCGGTGCTGGGCGACGATCCCCAGCAGGAGCAAGTGACACGGATCATCCATGGGCATCACGCTGAGCAGGCTATCGACGGTGTCGACCACCAGATCGCGCTGTGCCCCGAGTTCGGTCGTGGCGAGCAGTTCACTCAGCACACGAATGGTCGCGGCGGTCTCATCACTGGAAGAAGCGGACTTACCGTAGTCCTTGGCCGTGGTTCGACGCCGAACCGCGGCACTGAGCTTGCTGACTGCTACTTCGTTGAATGGAGCCAGGCTCGTCGTCGGCTCCGCTTGGAGCAGCCCTACCGCTCGTAGTGCTTCCTGCTCCAAAGACAGCTTCATACCTCATCCCCGTAGGCCCCCCCTAGGTGGCCCCCCACAGGTCTATATGAAACCACGAAGCTATAAATCTGTAAAGTAGGCTAAAATAAGCCAAAAGACTTGCCAAGTGCACTTTTCCCTGCTAAGGTGCTATCTTCTCGTTCTAATTGGAACCAAGGAAATCGTAGGGGGAAAGAAACATGGACGGATACCCGTTGTTTATGGTGCAGTTGTACACCCCGGCCGAGCCGGAGGATGTGCAGCCGCCTGAACCGATCGACATGGAGGCTGACACCGAGCCCGACCATGATGATGGCGAAGACGAATGCTACGAGGCCATGGACTCGGACGAGGGCATGGACAGGCAGATGGACATGGTCTTTGGCGAAGGCGTGGTGCCGATGTACCAGTACTATGACATCGGCGGCTGGCTCGACCTCGGTCCCATGGACTACCTCGACCTCGAGACCTACTTCTTCGAGGGCAACAAGCACGAACCCAAGGACATCGAGGTCATGACTTTGGGCGGCCGGTGGGTGCTCAAGATCAAGCACGCCAAGGAGCGGCAGGTGCGCATCCGGCTCCACGACAAGGAGTACCGCCTGATCAAGGTCTACCACTACCCGAAGCCGCTGCAGCCGGAGCTGTCCATCAGCTTCCCGATCCGGCGGCACTGACGAAACTAGGAGGGACACAAGATCCCGGCTCCGCGAGGCAACCGCCCCGCGGAGCTTATTTTTTTACAACAAAAACCGTGTACCACTTACTCTGCTTGGGTACACGGCACGCCTGTTATTTGAACTTCACGGGGACCACGACCTGATCATCAAATTCCGGCAAACCAGAGGGGTTGTCTTTGACGAGAACGATCGATCCCGTCGATGTGGTAGGTACGGTAAAGGTAATATCGACATCAAACGGTACAAATTCCGTAGTCATCCATTCGCCTTGAGCCTGGGCAATGCCGATGCCGATCTCTTTGCCGTTTGCGTCGAGCACTTGGATTGGAAAACTGGCCTCGAAATACCAGTTACCACGCGCCTCACCTTTTACTTTCACCGGACTGGAAACCAAATCACCTGGGATGGGTTGGGCTACTTTTACCTTATCGGTTTCAATCGGGCTAGGCGGTACGCCATTGATCGGCGGCTGAGGTGGCGGCGTCGTGCTAATCGGACCTTTTTGGCAACCAAAACCAGCTAAAACGATAACGGCCATTAGGGTGAATAAAGCTTTCATAAAGTTGATAAATCGTTACAAATAAACTTCTCTACCTTGATTTACATGATTTTCTCGATTTTATTTATCAAGAAAATCAAGTAAATCGTGGTTAGACAAGTTTGAATTTATGCCGCTGCAGCTACTGCTTTGGCCACTGCTTTTGCTACTCCTTTATCCAACGGGTCTGGGATGATTTTATCAGCCTTTGGCTTTTTCACGTAGTTGGCCAATGCTTTAGCCGCCGCCAGCTTCATGTTTTCGGTAATCTGTTTGGCCTTGGCATCAATCGCGCCCCGAAATACGCCGGGATAGGCCAAGACATTGTTCACTTGGTTAGGGAAATCGCTCCGCCCGGTTGCTACAACGGCCGCGCCCGCCTCTTTGGCCAGGTCAGGCATAATCTCCGGGGTCGGATTAGCTAGTGCGAAGACAATCGCGTCCTTGGCCATGCTTTTTACCATGTCCTGCGACAAGATATTGCCTTTACTGACGCCGATAAAGACATCGCGGCCCTGCACAGCTTCAGTCAATCCCCCGCTTTTCTGGTGCGGCGCGGTCAGCGATAAAAGCTGCTTTTTCATTGAGTTTAGGTCGGTACGCTTGCTAGAAATAATGCCTTGGCTATCGACCAGCAAAATGTCTTTGGCGCCTTGAGCGATAATCATCTTGGTAATGGCCACGCCAGCTGCGCCTACGCCATTTATCACAAACTTTGTCGTCGCAAATTCACGGTCGGTGAGCTTAAGCGCATTCATTAATCCCGCTGTCACCACAATGGCGGTGCCATGCTGGTCATCATGCATCACGGGAATATCGAGTTCTTTCTTCAAGCGCTCTTCAACTTCAAAACAAGCGGGCGCAGCAATGTCCTCCAAGTTGATCCCGGCAAAGGACAGGGGCAGCTGTTTCACCGTCGCAATGATTTCTTCGACATTTTGCGTGCGCAGGCAAATGGGAAAGGCGTCCAAGCCGGCGAACTCTTTAA
>CAYHTI010000126.1:0-2925 GCA_964359515.1 uncultured Gammaproteobacteria bacterium
CGGCGTCACAGTTGTTGTGCTTGTTGATGTAGGAAAATTTTGTGGCGCAGGTTGTAAGGTTTCAATCGGTGGCATGTCATTGGCCAAGATTTCTGTGGTACTGTTCGTGGCTATTATCAATGAGGTGGGAGTGGCTGTCACGCTTGATGAAAGCTTTTTGAATAATGGCGGGAATTGTCGCCGGCTTGACACCAGGAAGTCCCGCGAACAAGCCAGGCCAGTAATACAAATCGGCATACCCGCTAGAAAGGTTGGCTGCCGTACGAGGATGAAGATAAGGATAAATTCTGCTTGGTTCGTACTGGTTCATGGCGTTATAAGGACTGATTGGAAAGCCAGGCAAAAGCATTATCACTAACCCCTTATGCCCGCCCACCTTTTTGCTTAATGCCGCCGAAATTTCCCAATCAACATGCTTACGCTGGTAAGTCTGAGCACCGTACAGTGCGAACACAACACTTGAGTGAATGATGTGGTCTTCCTGGACCAGTCGTTTAATTGTATCGTCCGTATTTTGAGGTTCGATATCGCCGTAATCGACCGACATGCTAATGAAATGCTGGCCAAATTTCTCGTCAAACTGGTTACGATATTGCTGGTCAGCATGGTGGAAACTGACAAACACCTTGTGCGTGTTAGATTGCTGAGTAGATGGGGGTTGAAGCATATGTGTTAAAAAGGCCACGGACGATAGCCGTGGCTTAGCAGGCAAGGATGACCAGATTTAAGCACAAAAACATGCTTTGAGCAACGCTATGCTCGCGTATTCATCGTGAGCGACATGGCCGACTTGGACAGAATATCCTGATCTCCTTCAGTGAACACCAAATTTGAAGCCCATAAGACCTACCACCTTATCTCCGCCACCAGCACGTCAGCAGCCTCATTCCGCTCCGTAAGTTTAAAATACATCAAACACCACGAACAAATCTGAAACATTGTATTCGCTGAACCAAAAATTGCGAAAAGTAACATCAGCAAGTAAAACGTGCCAATCGGTAGCATGGAGGTGAAGTCGAATTGCTGATTGGCTACCAGGATGAAGCCGATAATGGCTAGTGGCACGACTACTAGTGAGGTGAAGACGATTAAGGTCAGGGACAGGCCCAACAGGATCAGGAACTGGTAGAGCATGAGCACGATTGAGGCGGCCCAGGCGCGGCGTAATAGGCGCCAGGCGTGGACGATGGCGCGGCATAGGCGCATGTCGTCTACAACGATCGCGATTAATGCGTACATGGAGACCATGGCTACGAGAATGGAGCACAGGGAAAAAATGAAAATCGCTAGGCCGGTGGCTACGCCTTTCCAGATACCTGGGGCGGAAAGCGTGAGTGCGGCGACTGGTACGCTAAAGACCAGCACGAGAGCCTGGGAAACGATTTGTAACAGGACAATGCCGGCAAAGCTGGGCCAGAAATGGTTCAGGGCTTCGCGCACAGCCACGACAAAAGAAAACTCGCCTTGCTGTTCGCGTAGCTTCATGGCCGAAACCAAGGTGGTAAAGGCCAATACGCCAAGCGTGAGCATGAGCAGGACGGCAATGCTTACAACAAAAAACACCACAACAAGCGAAAACCAGGATCCAGGGTCGGTTGTTAGCAAACGCCATTGCCCGGCAAACAGGGCGGACGGAGTTAATTGCGTGGAAAAAGTCTGCCAGCGCGTCCACCACAATTCAGGCTGCAAGAGGCTGCTAATTCCCTGCCCGATCATTTGGTAGCCCAGCGAGCCCGAGAACAACAAGATCAAAAAACCGACCAGCCACCAGGCTTTGTAACGCCAGGTCAGGCCAAACGCTTCGCCAAAGAGCGCACGATAAAATTGAAACTGTTTCATATGCTATCAGTATAGCATAATTTTTTGGCCAGATATGAAAGCCCAGAGCGCGTAGCGCGTACGGACAGGTCTAGACCTGTCCGTACGCGCTACGCGCTCCTTATTTTTAGGCCTTTACCAGCGCCTGGAATTCGTCGCGTTCGATCGTTTCCTTTTCCAGCAAGACTTTGACGATAGCGTCGAGTTTGGGCTTGTGCTTGTTAATGACAGTTATGGCCGTTTCCAAGGCCTTGGCAATCATGGAAGCGATTTCTTCGTCGATACGCTCAGCAACCTTTTCACTGTAATCGCGCTGTTCGTGCAGTTCGCGACCCAAGAAAATCATATCGCCGCGGTCGCCGAAGGTGCGGGGCGGCATGGTTTCGCTCATGCCGTAATCCGTGATCATGCGGCGGGCTAAATTGGTGGCGCGCTTGAGGTCATTGTGCGCGCCCGTACTGACTTCGCCAAAAATATTCTTTTCAGCCGCGTGACCGCCCAACATGACGGCGAGTTCCGCCAAAAACTCGGAACGGCGCTGCATTTTTTTGTCTTCTTGGGGAATGGTCATGGTATAACCGGCAGCGCGACCGCGAGAGATGATGGAAACTTTATGCACCGGGTCGGCATGCGGCACGACACTGGCCACCAAGGCATGTCCGGCTTCATGGTAAGCTGTGAGTTTCTTTTCGTCTTCGGACAGTAAATGGCTCTTGCGCTCAGGTCCCAAAGAAACTTTTTCAATGCTTTCCAGCAATTCATTTTGGCTAATCTTGTTCTTGTTGCGGCGAGCCGTCAAAATAGCGGCCTCATTTAGCACATTGGCTAAATCCGCACCGGAAAAGCCAGGGGTACGCTTGGCAACCTCTTGCATATCCGCGCCTTCAGCCAAGGGCTTGTTCTTTTTGTGGACATCCAAAATAGCTTGGCGCTCTTTGACATCGGGCTTGTCTAAGACCACTTGGCGGTCAAAGCGGCCTGGACGCATCAAAGCTGGGTCCAAAACATCGGGGCGGTTAGTGGCCGCGACTACGATGACATTGGTATCCCGATCAAAACCGTCCATTTCCACGAGAATCTGGTTTAATGTCTGTTCACGTTCATCGT